>CAZRAK010000019.1:0-30141 GCA_964598135.1 uncultured Campylobacterales bacterium | reverse complement strand
CTTTAGTAGGAGCAAAGCTCCTTCTAAATTCCTCGCGACTGAAGCTTTGGCTTTGCCAAGAGGAAACTTATTTTTATTGTCATCTTGTTTAAGAGCAAAGCTCTCAAACAATTCACGCTCTACTAAAGCACAAGCTGTCACTCTGTAATATTTTTATGGAAGTAAATTCCGTAAAAATTCCTTGCGACTGTTGCACGAAGTGGTGGCTTCTGTAATTTCATTTGATTGCCTTGTTTATTGTGTAATTTGATTTGTAAACAACTCTTTTAGATTTAAAAATAGATTTGGATGCTCTTTTTTTATCTTTCTTAGTAGTTTTTCTAAGTCAACATTTAAACTCTTTTCGTTGCCATTTTTATTAGCTAGTTTTTTAATCTCATCCATAGCTACCGCCCAAACATCCTGATAATCGATAGGCACATGTTGCAATATCGTTTTTTCTAACTTTAAATCAAAATTATCTTGTTGCAGTTTTTTAAAATTCTCTATGAGTTTATGGATAGAATCTATGGAAATCATAGTATGAAGTTTTTGATTTTCATCTATAACAAACCAAGGCTCCTTACCACTCCAGCTACCACTTTTAAGGCTTAGTGTTTTTATATCTGGATTATCTGTATTTTCAACTTCTATGACAGTTTCATAGTTTTTACTATCATCACCAATATATTCTTTTATCTCTTCTATTTTACTTAGCATATCTATCTCTTTTTGTCCAACCAAACCATCAAACCTTTTTGGGCATGAAGTCTATTTTCTGCCTCATCAAAAACTATATCTGCATACTTTTCAAGTATCTCATCACTCACCTCATATCCCCTATATGCTGGCAAGCAATGTAAAAAAATAGCATCGCTTTTTGCTTTTGACATTAAATGAGCATCAACAGTATAACCAGCAAAATCCTTAACTCTTTTGTTTTTTTCTTCTTCTTGTCCCATAGATATCCAAGTATCAGTTGTTACTACATCTACCCCCTTAACAGCTTCAACTGGATCATTTGTATATGTCACAACTCCACCGCTTTGCTCACATAATATCTTGGCATCATCGATAATTTCCTGCAAAGGTTCATATCCTTTTGGAGTTGCAACTCTTAATTCAAATCCTAGTTTACTAGCTAACATCATCCAAGAGTGGGTCATGTTATTACCATCTCCCACATATGCAACCACGGGATTTTTATCCTTGCCATTTTCAACCATACTTAAATAATCAGCCAAAAGTTGAACAGGATGGTATTTATCTGTCAAACCATTGATGATAGGTACTTTAGAATAAGCTGCAAACTCATCCAAAATACTTTGTGAATATGTTCTAATCATCACCATATCAACCATACGACTTATCACTCTAGCGCTATCTTTCATAGGCTCACCTCGACCTAGCTGCAAATCATTTGAGGACAAAAATAGTCCTTGACCGCCAAGTTGATGGATACCAACTTCAAAACTTATTCTAGTTCTTGTACTACTTTTTTCAAATAACATTCCCAAAGATTGGTTTTGCAAATAAGGTATATAGTTTTTGACTTTCGCCTCTTTTTTTATTTTGATACCCAAATCTATAATCTCAAGTATCTCCTCTTTTGTAAAATCATATAATGATAAAAAATGTCTCATTTTATTGTCCCTAAAATTTCTGCTACCTCTTTTGCGTGGTAACTAATAATGATATCTGCTCCTGCTCTTTTAAATCCTAACATCGTCTCCATCATCACTCTATTATAGTCTATTAAACCCGCATTTCCTGCATTTTTAAGCATCGAGTATTCACCACTAACATTGTAAACCGCTAGTGGTGTAGTTGTGGCATTTCTTACATCTCTTATGATATCCATGTATGCAAGGGCGGGTTTTACCATAAGTATATCAGCACCTTCCATCTCATCTTCAACTGATTCTGCTATAGCTTCTCTTCTATTTGCTGGATTCATTTGATAACTTTTTCTGTCGCCAAAACTTGGAGCTGACTCTGCAACATCACGAAATGGACCATAGTATGCACTTGAAAACTTAGTAGAATAGCTCATGATAGGAAGATTTATAAAATCCTCACTATCAAGTGCATCTCTGATAGCTGTTATCATGCCATCCATCATACCACTAGGTGCTATCATATCAACTCCAGCTTTGGCATGAACTATCGCTTGTTTGCCCAAAATATCTAAAGTCGCATCATTGTCAACTGTTTCGTGTTCCATATCAAGTATTCCACAATGTCCGTGATCAGTAAATTCACAAAAGCAAAGATCACTTACTACAAACATATCTGGATACTCTTTTTTTATAGCACTTATCGTACTAGCAACTATGCCATGCTCACAAAGTGCGTCACTTCCGATACTATCTTTTACATCAGGTATACCAAAAAGAATGATGGAGTTTAATCCCAAACCTTTTAAAACTTGGCACTCTTTTAACACCTCATCTATACTCATTTGAAAAACACCTGGCATAGAGTCTATCTCTTTTTTTAAGCCATTTCCACTTTTAACAAACAAAGGATATATAAAATCATCTTTGCTTAGTTTTGTTTCTTGAACAAGGTCTCTTAAAGTTTTATTAATTCTCAATCTTCTGAATCTTTTAAACATTCTTTTTCCTTATGTTTGCTAAAATATATTTTTATTTATATGATTTTACCATAATATACTTAACATAAGGGTAAACAAGCAGATGCGAATCAACATATCAAATGTAGCAAATCTTCCAACAAAATATGGAAATTTTAAGATACAATCATTTAGAGAAGGTGTTAAAGAGCATCTTGTTATATTTAACGAACCCTTAGAAAAAACTCCTATAGTAAGAATTCACAGCGAATGTCTCACGGGCGATACTATAGGAAGCTTAAAATGCGATTGCGGTGACCAATTACAATTTGCTCTAAAAACTATCGGCAAAAAAGGTGGCATGGTTATATACTTAAGACAAGAAGGACGAGATATAGGGCTTTTAAATAAAGTAAATGCGTACGCTTTGCAAGATGCAGGTTATGATACAGTTGAAGCAAACCATCAACTAGGCTTTGAAGCAGATGAGAGAAATTATATGATTGTTGAAATCATCTTACATCACTTTAAAATCAATTCCATAAAACTCTTAACAAACAATCCAAAAAAGTTGCAAAGTCTTAAACATATAGAGATAGCGCAGAGAATTCCCATCGTTATAAAACCAAATAAATACAACAAAGAGTACCTAAAGACCAAAAAAGAAGAGATGGGACATCTTTTATAAGAGACTTAAATAGGAATAAAAATTGAATTTAGACAAAATATACAAATACAAACAACCACAAGATTTCTCCAAAAACTGTGAGATTTTTACTGAATTGATTTTAGATTACAATAAAACTCACAATATAACAGGTGCAAAAAATGAAAAGCAGATACAAGAAAATATAGACGACAGTATCTACCCTCTCAAGTTTTTAGAGTTAAAAATTAAAAATGCTATAGATGTTGGTAGTGGAGCTGGATTTCCTGGTTTAATTTTGGCAATGTATCTACCCAATATAAATTTTACTCTGTTTGAACCCATAAAAAAGAAAAGTTCTTTCTTGTATTTGGCAAAAAGTTCTCTAAAATTGAAAAATGTTGATATAATTTCACAAAGAGTTGAAAAAGTTGAGGCTTTTAAGGTGGATTTAATTTGCTCAAGAGCTGTTACCAAAACCAAATTGCTCATAGATATATGCAAAGATTTTATATCAAAAGAGACAGTTTTACTATTTTACAAAGGCTCTAGCGTGAATGAAGAGATAACGAACTTAAAAAATTATCAAATTCACAAAAGAGGCAATCGAAATTATCTATTTTTAGGGGATATTGAAGTATGATTTTTAAATTATTAGTTTTTGCTTTAGTCGTTTTTACAGTTTATACATTTTTCTTTAAGGCTAGCAGAGGGAATGTGGAACAGCCCAAAAGAAAAGAAAAAAAGAAAAAGATTGATGGTGACACAATGGTAGAGTGTACGAAGTGCTCGGTTTTTATAAGTGAAACAGAAGCCATTATAAAAGATGGAAAATTCTTTTGTTCACATGAGTGTGCTGGTCTTAAATAATGCAAATATTTGGATATGATTTTATAAAAAATACTAAGTTCTTTTTTATAAAATCAATTGATGAAATAAAAAAGACAATGCCAAACTCAATAGTATTTTTTGATTTTAACAAAGAAATCATCACATATTGTAAAAATCAAAATTTAATTTTTGGGGTGAAAGTTGATTCTATAAAAGAGTTAGTTTTAGCTTCAGCCTCAAATGCTTCATATCTACTTGTGTCCAAAACTTTCTCAAAAGAGGCACAAAATATCGCAAATGAATATATGTATGATGCGAAAATCCTCTTAATATCCAATGACGAAAATGATATAGAATTTTGTGCTAAAAATGGAACAGATGGGATAATTTTTACTTCTTGAGTCCATAAGATTTAAACTTTTCTAAAATTTTATCCATCTCCTCATTTGAAAGAATTTTTGGCTCGGCTATCTGTTTAGCTAAAATATATTGTTTAGCTAAATTTTCTACTTCCACTGCCAGCCAAAGAGCTTTTTTTAGGTTAACGCCTGTCGTAATTACTCCGTGATTTGCTAAGAGACATGCACTATAGTCATCTAATGCTTTTATGATATTTTGCGATAATTCAGGTGTGCCAAATGTTGCGTATTTTGCACAAGGTATTTTATATCCTCCACCAACTGCCACCATATAGTGGTGGGCTGGTATATCCATTCCACATATTGCCATGGCAGTAGCATTTACAGAATGATTATGTAATACACAATTTATTTCAGGTTTTGCCTTTAATACATCAAAATGAAAATCCAATTCGGATGAGGGAGGATACTCTCCTTCATAATCTTTTTTAGAAGAAAATGGCACAAAAACTATATCTTTTGGCCTTAATAAATCATATGAAACACCACTTGGGGTGATAAGAATTCCTTTTCCAAATCTATGGCTTATATTGCCTGATGTTCCTTGATTTATACCTAAATTTTCCATCTTTAAACAAGTTGCAATTATCTCTTTTGCTATGCTAAGTCTGTTCATGTTACCTACTTATATTTAAATTAAAAACAAATTTATTTGACAAATAATAGCCAATACTATATGCTATTTTATTACTATTTTCATCATGTATTAACATTTTTCTTATAATTACTGGTGTAACTTCATCTTTTATATTAAGATATTTTTTCGTCTCATTTGAAGGCATAGAGGCTGAAATCTCTTCATGGGAAAATACTATTTTTATATCTAGTGTTTGCTCCAAAAAACGATACAACTGTATAATGTTTTCTTTTTGCACATCTTCTGATATTAAATCCAAATCCGGATGAAAATAACTTTGCACATATAGTTCTGGCTCTAAATAACCCTTAACTCTATGTAATTTCAGTATTTTTTTGTTTGGTTTTAGATTTAACTTATCATATATTTGCAATGTGGGTTTACATAGTGATACTGTTTGCTCAAAGAGCTTAAAATCTATATTTTGTCTTTTCATATCTTCATTAAAACTATACCAATTATTGAGTGTGGTTTTTATTCGTCCATCTTCTATGTTTTTAAATGTGCCACGATTTTTTTTTCTTATAATGAGATTTTTATTTATCAAAGCATACATAGCTTTTCTAACAGTATTCCTACTAACATCAAGTTCTTTGGAAATTTCCAATTCATTTGGCAATTTTTTACCCAAACTGTATGGCTCTTTTAGTAAAAGCTCACCAATTATCTCTTCAACTTGTACATATAAAAGAGCTTTAGAATCTTTGTCTATATAGTATTGCGATAAATTCAAATATACTATCCTTTTTTTTATTTTGAAAAATTATATGGTGGTCGTATTATACCTTTTTCTGTGATAAATCCCGATATCAAAGAGTTGTCAGTCACATCAAAAGCAGGATTAAAAACCTTTATCTCTTTGGGTGCTATTTGTTGTCCCTTAATATATATCAACTCATTTGCTTCTCGCTCCTCTACGATTATATCGTCTCCACTTTTTGAACTAATATCTATAGTTGAGTAGGGGCAAGCTATATAAAAAGCTACGCCATAAAACTTAGCATTTACCGCCAATGATGAAGTTCCTATTTTATTTGCGGTATCGCCGTTATTTGCTACTCTATCAGCTCCTACTATTATCATGTCAACTCGTCCTAATTTCATCAAATAAGATGAAACACTATCGGCTATCATGGTTGTATCTACGCCAAACTTGCTTAACTCCCAACATGTAATTCTAGCACCTTGTAAAAGTGGCCTAGTTTCACTTGAATATGCCTTAAATCTCACACCATTACTCCAAGCAATATATAAAGGAGCTAAAGCTGTACCTATTCCCCCTGTTGCTAATGCTCCTGCATTACAAAGAGTTAAAACACCATCTCCTTCTTTTATAAGCTTTGCACCATATTCGCCTATTTGCATACAAGTAGATATATCACTTTTGTGAATTGCAATAGCCTCACTTTTCAACACTTTATAAAGCTCTTTAGCACTTCCGCATTTTTGAAAATCTTTTGCAATCTTTGACAATCTATTTAATGCCCAGCTAAGATTTACAGCAGTTGGTCGTGAGCTGTTTAAATAGCTTGCATTTTTGAAAACCAATTGCAAAAATGATTCCAAATCCAAATCAATAAAATCTTTTAAACTGATAACTAAACCATAAGCACCAGCAATTCCAATGGCTGGTGCTCCTCTTACTTTTAACCGATAGATAGAATCATATATTTGTGTGATACCTGTTTGCTCTTCGATAATCTCATCTGTTGGCAGTTTAGTTTGGTCAAGTATATAAAATCTATCTTCATCATCAAAATATATAGCTTTTGGAATTTTTTCCAAAAGCTTTTGAGATTTATTCATAACTAAAATAATCCTTTTTTATCTACAGGAATCCAAGGATAAATCAGTAAATTTACACTATTAAATGATGGAAATTTCTTTCTTAATTGTTTCATATTTTTAATTTTTAATTTTCTTAGTTCTTTTGCAGTAAAAAGCATAGGTGGTATCAAGATATTTTTTGGTACTTTGATACCAGCAATTTTTAAAGCAATGGCTCTAACAGAAACTGCACCTATAGAGGCAGGGTTTGTAGCAGCGGTTGCTACCCAAGGACTACCTTTTTTTATCATTTCTCTTATATCTTGAGTTGAGATATCAGCAGTATACACTTTTACCTTATCTTGTTTTCTAGCTTCTCTAAGAGCTTGAACAACACCTTTTCCCAATTCATCATATGGTGCAAAAAATGCATTTATATTGGGATGGGCTAACAAAACCGCTTTTACTTGGTCTGCATTCTTAGCGGCTATCGGTGACTCTAGAGTTCCTGTTTTAACAATCTCTTTTATGCCAGGATACTCTTTTTTTATCTTTTGCCAACTTTTATCTCTCTTGTCTAGCGGTAAAATTCCAGCAATACTTACATATCCAACATTTGCTGTACCATTAAAGTCTTTTACCATGGCTTTTAGTGCCAACATTCCGAGAAGTTCATCATCTTGAGCAATTTGAGGAATGGCAGGATTTTTTAAATCAACATCAAAAGCTACAACAGGAATTCCAGCTTTTATAGCATCTGCAGCTGGTTTTTTCATAGTTTCACTTAAGCCATGGTCAATGATAATTCCATCAACTTTCATATTTATTGCCTGATAAACAAAGTTTGCTTCTGCTTGATTGTCCATACTCTTACCAAAAACTATAAGCTTTATACCCATCAAATCAGCTTGTATCTGAGCACCAGCACGATATGTTTGCATAAATTCACCCTCAGTCATCTGTCTAATAAGAGCTACATGAATTTTCTTTGAACCATTAAATGGAGCTGGAGCTCCTTTTAAACCTATAGCAAATACCGTATTTGCAGTAAAAAATAAACCTAGCACAATAGAACATGCCACTAAAAACTTTAATTTCATATTTTCTCCTTTGAATTTTATAAATCAGATTTAGACAGACCAAATGTAAATATTAGAGCTGCTACCAACACTATACCTTTGATAAAATCTTGAGTATAATATGGCAAAGAAAGCATAGTTAAACCGTTTAAAAGCATACCTATAAATATAACTCCTACCACACTACCTAGTGCGTTTGGTTTTTTTACACCTAAAACAGCAAAACCAATAAGTGCTCCTGCAACTGCATCTAATAAAAGCCCTCCGCCACTTGTTACATCACCTCGTCCAATTCTAGCTGCCAATAATATCCCACCTATCGAAGCCACAGTTCCCGAAATCACATAAGCTGCTATCTTGTATCTTTCTACATTAACCCCTGCTAGTTTAACCGCTTTTTCATTTCCACCTATTGCATATAAAATTCTACCCCATTTTGTATATTGAAGAATAAAATATGCAATAATCGCTAAAATAATGAAAACTATGACAGGAATTGGAATCAAATCAAAAAGCCTACCTTGTCCCAAAAACAAAAACTGTTGTGCAAATTCACCCTTTGCTTCGGTTCCATTTGCAAGCATCATTCCTGTTCCAATAGACATGCCAGCTGAAGGTATTAATTGTAAACCTTGAATTAAAAACATCATTCCAAGAGTTGCTAACAAATCAGGTATCTTTGCTTTTACAATAAGCAAACCATTAATAAATCCTATGCAAACTCCACATAAAATCGAAATAATAATCGCATATATATAATTCATATCAAGCACAACCATAACATATGATGAGGCCATAACACATATAGCAGCTGTTGAGCCTATAGATAAATCAAATCCATCTATTATAAGAGTGAATGTTACGCCAATTGCTAATATTCCAACTATTGTTACGCCAAGAAGGATAGAGAACATATTTGACCAACTCCAAAAAGAGTGCTCAAGTAATCCAAAACCTAAAAATGAAGCCGCCATCACTATCAAAAAACCATACTTAATAGCAAATGCTACAAATTTTTCCAAATTTTTTCCTTTACTCTTGTGCGATTAAGCTAAGAAGCTTATCTTTATTTATCAAGGAAGTTTTTTCTTCTCCTAATATTTTTCCTTTATTCAAGACAACTATTTTGTCACAAACATCCATTAATTCATCAATATCACTTGAAATTATTAAAACACAGCTATCTTTTGTATTTTCTCGTAAATATACATTTATATCTTTTCTGGATTTTATATCAACTCCTTGAAAAGGCTCATCTAAAATCACAATATTATGCTTCATCAGCAACCATCTTGCAACTACAACTTTTTGTTGATTTCCTCCTGAGAGTGAGCCAATATTTGATAAATAGTTTTCGCATTTAATTCCCATATTCACAATCATTCGATTTGCACCTTTAATTTCATAGCATTTTTTAAGAATACCTCTTTTAGAAAAAAAATCCAAAAAGGGAAGAGTTATATTGTTTTTGATAGATTCATCTGGAATTATTGCATTTACAGCTCTGTTTTCAGGTACCATATGCACTCCATTTTTTATAGCTTTATGTATATTTTGAAAATTTACACTTTTACCCTTTAAAATTATTTCACCACCAAGAGGTTTTTTAATTCCAAACAAAGTCTCTGCAAGTTCAGTTTTGCCTGCACCTATAAGTCCTATCAATCCTACTATTTCTGAAGAATAAATTTTAAGATTAGATAGAGCACTATAGCCCTCTACTCTTAAATTTTTTAATTCTAATATAGGTTTTTTATTCTGTTTGCAACATTTATTATTACTTGAAATGGGGGTTTGTATATCACCAACCATAGCTCGCACTATTTCAGAAACAACCAAAGGTTGATACAATAAACCTCCAAATTTCCCATCTTTAATCACACCAACTCTGTCACTTATTTTTTTAATTTCATGTAAATAGTGAGAGATATAAAGTATTGAAACACCCTCATCTTTTAGTTTATAGAGAGTTTCAAATAACACTTCGGCCTCTTTATCAGATATCGAAGAAGTTGGTTCATCCAATATCAAAAGTTTTGGTTTTTTTGCAAGAGCTCTAGCTATCGTTATCATCTGTTTTTCACTCTGTTTTATATCTTGAATATTTACCTTCATATCAAGATACTCAATACCCATTTTTTCAGCTATTTTAATCGCATTTTTTTCGATATTTTTTTCATCATAAATAAATGATGCTTCAGGAGAAACTATCTGCTCTAAAGCCAAATTTTCAGCTACACTCATGTTTTGTACGATGCCTTGCTCTATACTTTGATGCACAACCTGAATGCCAGCTCTGTATGCATCTCGTGGAGATTCAAATTTAACTAATTTATCATTTATATATATTTTTCCCTCATAATCTGGATAATACCCACACAATATCTTTATAAAAGTTGATTTGCCAGCACCATTTGCTCCAACCATGGAAAATATTTCACCATCAAAAAATTCGAAACTAACATCACTTAAAGCTTGAGTAGCTCCAAATCTTTTGCTAATACCGATTGCCCTAATCAATGGTTTTTTTTGCATCAGATTACTTTTCTATTATGCTAATAATTTTATCAATAGTGCTTATCTTGGATTTAGATTTTATAAATAATGAAGCTGTACCTAAAATTTTTGCCTCTTTTTTAGCTCTTAATTCTAAATCTTCAATGCCAACAATATCGGCTACTTTTGCAAGTCCAACTGTCCTTCTAAACATTTCACAACTAGCAAACCCTATCGTATCTTCAAAAATCTCTCTTATAAACTTATCTACAAAATATTCAAAATCATTTAAACCATTTGGATATTCAAATTGCAAAGAGTTTCTTTTTTTCTCATTTTCTATCATATTATTTTTAAATTTTTGTGCAAATTTCTCCCAAGTCTCTTTCACCATAACTTTCACATACTCTTTATACTTAACTTCTTCATCTGAAACAGACAAATAATTCATAATCAAGTTTGCTAAATAAATTCCAATATCAAAACCAATTGGTCCATAAAATGCAAATTCTGGATCTATCACATATGTTTCTTTTTGATTTAGCATGATACTGCCTGTATGCAAATCTCCGTGAAGTAGGGCTTGAGCATTTGTCATAAATTTATATTTCATCTCTAGCACAGCTGCTTTTATCTCTGTATCTTCTCGAAACTTTTTGACATATTTCAAGTCTAGTTTTGGATTGTATTCATTTGTATCATTATTTTCATAAGGATGGGTAAAGATAAAATCTTCTGTTATTTTACATAATTCTTTATTTATAAACTTTTTAACATGCTCCTTTTTCTTGCCACTATCCATATAAAAATCACTCGTATAAAAAAGTGTACCAGCTAAAAATGTGGAAATATGCTCACTTAACAATGGAAATTGAACTCTACTTATCATTTCATCTCGCAAGATTTTATGTTGATTCAGATTTTGCATTACAACTACTGACATATAATGAGAGCTATAAAAAATATCTGGTACAAAAGATGGGCAAAGCTGTTTTTCGGTTTTTAGAGCTTCAATTTCAAAAGTCATTCTTATTCTACTAAGCGGATATTCTTTGCCTACACAACGCAAGTATGGTACTGCTTGTTTTAGTATGATACTTTTTTCGCCAACCTTTAAAATATAAACAAAATTTAGATTTCCATCTCCTATCTCATTTGCTTCAAGTTCGTTTATGGATTGGTCATTTTTTAGTAGTAAATCTCGAATCTCTTTTGTGTTGTCTACATAATCTCGTATGCTATCTTCATCTAAGATTTTATACATTTTTTAAACCTCTACTTACAAAGTTATGTAGGAATATAATTAGTTATGTACCTACATAACTAATTATATAATTTATTATTTTAATCTTGCTTAAAAATAAAAATAGAATCAAATATCTTTTAAGTATTGTGTAAATTCTACACAAGGAGCAATTTTATTCTATTTTTTATCTTACTCTTTTAGGTATAATCTTACATGAATAAATTTTTACAAAATACGCTATTTGAAAATACAAAATACTCAAATGAAAACTTTGAAAAACATTATCATGATACTTACACTATCGGTTTGACATACAAGGGGTTTTTAAAATCTTACAATTTATATCAGCATTTTGAATCATACGAATACTCTTGTCGTATCAATAACCCAGGAGAAATTCACGGTGGAGTTTCATATAAATGGTCACATGTAAATTTTTATCCAAAAATTGAACTACTCTCAAACCTCTATGAACAGATATTTTTTGAAAAAAGAGTGCCTCTATTTAAAAAACATATCATTGATAATAAAATTTTATTTATAAAACTAAATAATTTTTTTCATTGTGTATTTAGCAAAAAAGAGTCTATCTTGATAGAATCAACTCTGATAGATGCTCTGTCATATCTGATTTTAAATTACACAACATACACAAAGGATTATTTGCACATCTTTGACAATAAAAAAATCATAAAACAGACTCTAGGTTTTATAGGGGATTCTATACAAGAAAATATAACCCTAGAAATATTGGCAAAAAACTGTTCTTTAAGCAAATATCATTTTTTGCGTGTTTTTAAAAAAGAACTTGGCATGACACCACACTCTTTTATCATAAACGAAAGAATAAATCGTGCAAATATACTCATACAAAATGGAATGCCTATAAGCGAAGCAAGTTTACAAGTAGGATTTAGTGACCAATCACACTTCACAAGAAATTTTAAAAAATACTTCGGTTACACTCCAAAAAAAAGTCATTTTTTACTATACAAATAAGAAATATAATTTAGAATCTATACTTTCTTTTATGTATTATGGTTTCAAATTAGACTATATTAGTCCTAAAAATATATAAGAAATAATAAAATTAATAATAAAATTATTTTAAAATTGTAAAATTTGAATGAAAATTCACTAAGGAGTAGATATGAGTTCATTGAAAAAAAGAGTATTTATACTAATCTCTTTTGTAGTTATATTTAATATTTTAGCTTGGATTTTTCTTCTTAGCGTATCACAATTTTCTCTATCACTACTGAGCCTAGGAAGCTTAGCTTATTTTTTTGGCTTAAGACATGCTTTTGATGCTGACCATATAGCTGCCATTGATAATGTAACTAGAAAACTAAGACAAGATGGTAAAAAATCCGTTGGGGTTGGTCTCTTTTTTTCCTTAGGGCACTCTACGGTTGTGTTGCTTTTATCCATAGGGATTGTTATTTCTATTAGAGTTGTCTCTTCCCATTTGCATTTTTTAGAAAATATAGGCAATTTTGTAGGCACTTCGATATCAGCTCTTTTTTTAACACTTATAGGCATTATAAACCTTTTCATACTAAAAGATTTATATAAAATATTCAAAGCGCATAAAAATAATAAAAACATTGATGAAGATATGTTAAATCAAGCATCAGAAGATTTACTCAATAAACGAGGCTTTTTTAATAGGATATTTCAATCTGCATATAAACGAGTAAACAAAAGTTATCAAATGTATCCAATAGGTTTTTTATTTGGTCTTGGCTTTGATACTGCTACCGAAGTTGCAGTACTTGGCATATCGTCAGCATTAGCTAAAAATTCACACTTACCTATTTGGGGCATTTTGGCCTTTCCTATTTTATTTGCAGCAGGTATGAGCTTGATGGATTCCCTTGATGGTTTAGTTATGATGAAGATATATGATTGGGCTATGGTTGATGCTATGAGAAAAATATTTTTCAATATGATTGTAACTGGTACTAGTGTATTTGTTGCCCTCTCTATTGGGGCTATCGAATGGTTGCAAGTGACCTCTATGCAATTTAAAATAAATACACCTTTTTTCAACTACTTAAATAATCTGCAATTTGAAGTTTTAGGTCTTATTGTTGTTATCATAATGATTGTAAGTTGGTTTGGTGCTTTTATGTACTATAGAAAGCATATATTAATTAGAGAAACCGCTAGCTAAATACAATATATAAATTAAGTATATCTTTTTACATCTTATAAATTTTTAACAAATACTTAAATATACAAAAAAGCAATTTTGTTCTATACAAATAATTCTATATATGCTAAACTTTTGCAAACAAAAAAGGCTGTAGATGCTTGATAAAAATCATAATTTACTCTATATCTTCCTATTTTTTGGAATGATTGGCTGGGGGGCTTCTTGGGTTAATGCTAAGATATTAAGCTCTTACATTAATGCTTATGATATGATTTTTATGCGTTTTGGAATTACTGCAATCACAATGGTGCCTATCATTATAATACTAAAAAAATCTTTTAGGATAGACTTTAAAAGCTTTGGTGTAGCATTTTTAGCATCTTTAGCATTTATAGCTTATATGAAATACTATTTTATGGGTACAAAGTACGGTACTGCTTCACTAGGTGGTGCTTTTGTTACGACACTCATACCTATAATCACATTTCTACTCTTAACCCTACTTGGGGAAAAAAAGATGGAGAAAAAGGATTATTTTGCTCTGCTCTTAGGTGCTATTGGAGTACTGACCATGCTAGATATTTGGAATTCTAGCCTAAAAGAGATATTGGTCATCCAAAATATCTACTTTTTATTAGCCTCATTTTTATGGCCTATTTTTACTATCATCAGCTCAAAATCAAAAAAGATATCCCCGATAGTTTTTAGTTTTTACCTCTATATTATCACTATCACCCTAGATGCACTCTTTTTTGTGGACTTCAAGTCCATTGCTTATGAAACTTTTGATGAAACTTTTTGGATAAATCTACTTGTTCTCTCCATTATAAGCTCTACATACTCAAATACTGTCTACTTCATTGGTATAGAAAGATTGGGGGCAGGAAGTGTAAGTTCATTTATATTTTTGGTTCCACTTTCTGCCATCATTCTTAGTGCAGTTTTTTTGCATGAACATATAAGTTATTCAATCATTGCAGGAACAATTCTTACGCTATTTGCGGTAAAAATCTTAAATAATATAAAAATTTTTAGATAATTTCTCTTCTTATCCACGGCATTAGCTTTGTTAAAATTTCATATTTTATAGTATTAAAATGTCTTGATAGTCCGCTTACATCATCAAATAGACAAATTTCATCTTCACTTCCCTCCACACAGAGGCTATCCATAGAGACTCTTCCTAGTATTTCTTGTCCATTCGTAATTTTTAGGTTACTTAATCCATTGTATCTAAAAAAACCATCTCCATAACCTATATCATAAGTTGATATAGCCGTATCTTGCTTTGCAGTATAGACTCCACCATATCCCACTTTTTGTCCTTTTTCCAAAACTCTTGTGCTTAGTTTGTTAGCATATAGAGCCATGACAGGCTTTAAATCATACATAGCTATATTTTTGTCTATATGAGTATATCCATAAGTTGCTATGCCGCATCTTGCAAAATCATCTTTGATTTCATCTGTGCTTCTTAGGAGTGCTGAAGAGTTGCATGAGTGGAAAGCTGGCATTTTTATATTTAATACTTTTATCTTTTTTATCACTTCTTGCTTTGCTTTTTTCCAATTTTCTTGTTGCCAGAAAAGTTCAGCATTAAAATCATCTGCACTTCTAAAATGTGTAAAAACACCTTTTAAATTGAGTGAGTTTTTTTTTATCCATTCTATAGATTTGGAAATCTGGCACATTAAAATGCCATTTCTATGCATACCTGTATCTATATTTAGATGAATATTCGAATTTTTTGGAAATTTTTTTAAAAACTCCAAAGAGTGTACAGCAAAAGATATATTGTTAGGTGTTTTATTTTTTGGCAGATGGTCTGCCAAAATCAAAACCTCATCAAAAAAGCCCTTTATACATAAAGCCTCTTGTAGGTTTTTAACCGCAGCTTTTTTAATACCAAATTCACTTGCAAGATTTGCCATAATTTCCAAACCATGACCATAAGCATTATCTTTTATAACAGCCATTAGCTTATGCTTGCCGCCAGCTTTTTTCGTCAATAAGTCAAGGTTATGGTAGTAGTTTTGACTTTTTATTACTATTTTTGACATCTATCTTATGCCTCTAAATCATATGCTTTTACCAAGCGTCCTCTTAGTTTTCTTGCTTGATAATCAAGTTTGTGAAAAAGCTCATACACACTCTTAGCGTCAAGTGTTGGATTATGTGAAAAATCATAAGTAAATCCTGATTTATCTTTTGGAATATTTGAATCTAAAAAATCATAAAATTTCGTTCTAGTGTCAATCAAATCATATATCTCTTTTTGCATTACTTCTTTTTGCATCTATTTCTCCGCTAATATTGATATTTTATTGTTTTCAAGTCTCACATATAACTCTTTATTTCCCCTAAATTTATGTCTTTTTGTCGAATATATCTCATAAAAAGAGATTTTAAAGAGATTTTCGCCTTTTATATTTGGAAATGGTGATATATTTATATTTTTAAAAATTATACTCTTTTTTTCACCCTTATTAAAAATACTTCTCTTCATTCTTGCAAATGATTTTTTTCGCATACCATCAAATCTTATAAAATCTTTGTCATAAAAATTTAAATATTTTGAAGTCTTATTGTTTTTCCAAAAATTCTTCCAAATGAAAAGTTGTGAAAGTATCAGACTCATCTCTTTTTTATTTGTCTTTCTGATTTTATTTTCATATACTAAAGAGATGGTGCTTTTTGGATTTATTATTTTATCAAGTTTTTTTATCTTATCATTTTTTAAAACTATACAACCCTTACTTTGAGGTTTTCTAGGGCTTCCATCTAGTGGTGAACCGTGTATCCAAATACCATGACCACCCTTGCCTCTAAGCCTATCAAATGTATTTGGATAGGATAAAGCATATGCAAAAGGTCCATAAAAATCATCAGCTGGGTCAAACTTTTTCACTATCCTATAAACACCCAAAGGTGTTTTCAAATCACCCTCTTTCTCTTTATCGCCAGCCTTGCCAACTATCACACTTTGAGATTTTATAAACTCAACACCATCTTTTGAAGTTTTATATATATCCATTTTTCTACTAGCTTTATCTATAACCAAAAGAGAGCTAAGGTTTTCATAGTACCCATACTCTAAATCTCTATTGTTTAAATACTGCTCCCAATAAGACTGGGATTGAAGTTGTTTATTTAAATACTTCTCAACACTTTTTATCCCACCATCTCGATAAATTTGAATTACAGAGCTGGAAAACAGGTTCAAAGATACAACCAAACATATAAAAAAAAATTTCATAATTACCCTCAAATATAAATTAGCAAATATTATACATAAAGTTTTTAAACATTTTCCTTACTTAGTTATTTAGTTTGTTGTTTTTTTTTACTTTCATTTTAAATTACTTTTGTTATTATGTTTTCTATTATAAATTTAGGTGGATAATTATGACAGATCAACTATTTCTCTCTTCATCCATAATTGTTGTTATGGCGATTATGATTCCAATGCTTTTTTTGGCTACTAGTAAACTAGGTGTTAGAAACAAGGGTCAAAGAGCCAAGAACGCGGCATATGAAAGTGGAGTTAGTAAACAAATAGGCAATAGCAACAATCCTTTTAGTGTCAAATTTTATCTCGTTGCTCTTTTGTTTGTTCTTTTTGATGTGGAGATTATTTTTATGTTTCCTTGGGCAGTGAATGTTAGAGAGCTGGGTTTTTTTGGCATTGGTGAAATGTTCACATTTATGGCTCTTTTACTAGCTGGTTTGATATACATATATAAAGCGAAGGCATTGACATGGCAATAACAGGCGAAGAGGCGATATTTGGCGATAGTGTCATCACTACAAAATTAGATAGTGCAATTGCTTGGGCTAGAGAATCTTCTATGTGGCCTTATATATTTGGTACAGCTTGTTGTGCTATAGAGTTTATGAGTGTAGCCTCAAGCAAATTTGACATATCACGATTTGGAGCTGAGGTTGTTAGATTTTCACCAAGGCAAGCTGACCTTTTGATAATCGCTGGAACTGTAAGCTACAAACAAGCACCTATACTTAAAAAAATTTATGAACAAATGACAGAACCAAAATGGGTTATGAGCGCTGGTGCATGTGCTTGTAGCGGTGGTTTTTATGATAATTATACAACCTTGCAAGGGGTTGATGAAATCATTCCTGTAGATGTTTATATATCAGGTTGCCCTCCTCGACCTGAAGCATTTTTAGAGGGTCTTATGCAGATACAAAAACTTCAAGCAAAACCAACAAAATATCTCAAAAAAAGATCTAAACGAGATTTCAAAGGTAGATTAGATGCTTAGTGCATGTGATAAAAAGATAGAATTTAACAAAACTAACAATAATAGATACATAGTAAAGCTAAAAGATATAAAAAATGCTATAAGATTTCTAAAAGAGAAGAAAAATTATAACTTTTTAGTAGATATTACAGCTATTGATTATCTCAATTTCAATGAACAAAAAGAGGAAAGGTTTGCCATCATTTATCTCTTAAAAGATGATAAATTTAATAATTTAATAATTCTAAAAGCTTACTTAAATGAAGATGAGATAATCGACTCTGTAACTGATCTCTACAAAGGTGCAAATTGGTGTGAACGAGAAGTTTGGGATCAATATGGACTTAAATTTAAAAATCACCCAAATTTAAAAAGGATTTTAAATCATAAAGAGTTTGTCGGACATCCTCTAAGAAGAGATTATCCTATAACAAAAGCTCAGCTCTGCACTAAAACAGATGATTTGATGGATGAAATGACTCCAAAATTAAAAGCTAAGGGTTTTGAAAATCATGATGAATTGATGTTTTTAAATCTAGGTCCCGCTCACCCTGCTAGCCACGGAACTATTCGTACATTTGTTGCACTTGATGGAGAAACTATACAAAGTGCAGTAAGTGAAATTGGATATCTTCACAGAGGTTTTGAAAAATCTTGTGAAAACCACACTTACAATCAAATCATACCCTATACCGATAGATTAAATTACTGTTCAGCCATACTTAACAACATAGCATTTGCTCACACAGTTGAAGGCATGCTAGGAGTTGAACTACCAGAGCGTGGACAATTTATAAGAGTTATCATAGGTGAATTATCAAGAGTAATAGACCATCTTGTATGTTTAGCGGCAAATTTAGTTGACATGGGAGCTTTGACGAACTACTGGTATCTTTACAATCCTAGAGAAACTGCTTATCATTTACTATCTAAATTAACTGGGGCTAGACTAACTAACTCTTACATGAGAATTGGTGGCATGACTCACGACTTGTATGATGGATTTGAAGATGATTTAAAAGAGTGTATCAAAGATGTCGAAAAGGGAATGGATGATTCACTAAGCTTAATAGAACACAATAGAATTTTTCAAGATAGAGCTCAAAATATAGGTGTGATTAGCAGTAAAGAGGCGATAAATCGTGGCTGGAGCGGACCCAATCTACGAGCTAGTGGGGTTAATTATGACTTAAGAGTAAATCATCCTTACTACTTTTATGATACATTTGATTTTGATGTAGTTGTTGGAAGCACAGGCGATGTATATGATAGAATGATGGTGAGATTTGAAGAGATAAGACAAAGCATAAAAATTATACACCAAGCTATGAAGATTTTGCCAGGTGGTAGATATAGTATAAATGACCATTCCATAACCTTTCCTTTAAAGAAAAATGTCTACTCAAATATAGAAGGACTAATGAACCAATTTAAGTTGGTTTCTGAAGGGGTAAAAGTTCCAAGCAAAGAGTACTACAGTTCTATAGAAGCTGCAAATGGAGAGTTGGGATTTTACATAGTAAGTGATGGCAGCGGAACACCTTACCGAGTCAAAGTTAGACCTCCTTGTTTTTATGCTATGGCTACTTTTAGCGACATGATAGAGGGTGAAATGATAGCTGATGCAGTTTTGGATTTGGGTAGTTTAAATATAATAGCAGGGGAATTAGATAGATGAGTTTTAAATTTAATGAAAAAAATGAAAAAAAATTTCAAGAATTGCTAACAAGATACCCAAAAAAAGACTCATTAATGCTTCCATCTTTATGGATAATACAGTATCAAGAGGGTTGGATTTCGCCAGAATCTATGCAGTATTTAGCTAAAAAACTAGATAAATCACCAATGGATATCTACTCTGTTGCCTCTTTTTATACTATGTTTCATTTAGAACCAATCGCAAAATACAATATTCAAGTTTGCAAAACACTCTCTTGTATGTTAAGAGGAAGTGAAGACATCAAAAAACATATAGAAAACAGACTAGGAATCAAATCTGGACAAAGTACAGAAAATATGAAATTTACTATAACAGAAGTTGAGTGTTTGGGTTCTTGTGGAACTTCGCCTTGTGTTTGTATAAATGAAGATTATATACAAAATGCAACTCCACAAATGATAGATAAAATTTTGGAGGGCTTAAAATGATAAAAAAAATAGTAAGTAAAAACTTTGATATAAAAGATTCACATACACTCCAAATCGCTAGAAAAAATGGTAGATACTCTTCACTAGAAAAACTCTTTGCTATGAGCTCGGAGGCTGTTTTAGATGAAGTTGATAAAAGTGGTTTAAGAGGAAAAGGAGGAGGAGGAGCACCTGCTGGAGCAAAATGGAGACTTGTTCCAAATCCTAGCGATAAACCAACTTACCTCATCGTAAATGCAGATGAAAGTGAGCCTGGTACCTTTAAAGATAGACAAATACTTGAATATGACCCACATCTTTTAATAGAGGGGATTATTTGTTCAAGTTATGCTATTAAATCAAATCATGCCTATATCTATATTCGAGGCGAATATGTTTTTTGGGCAAAAAGATTACAAACTGCCATAGATGAGGCTTATGAAGCTGGTATTTTAGGAGATAATATTTTAGGTCATGATTACAAGCTAGAAGTAACACTTCACAGAGGTGCAGGAGCATATATTTGTGGTGAAAAATCAGCTCTTGTGGAGTCATTGGAGGGCAAAAGAGGTCATCCTAGACTAAAACCAAAACAAAAAGAGCCAGAGTGGTTTTTTGGTTGCCCTAGTGTTGTAAATAATGTAGAAACAATTTCAAGTGTTCCTCTTATAGTAAAGGATGGATTTGAAGCTTATAGAGCTTATGGAACCGAAAAAAATCCTGGGACTATGCTTTTTGGAATGAGTGGGCACATACAAAA
Organism: uncultured Campylobacterales bacterium; assembly: GCA_964598135.1. Lineage (GTDB taxonomy): Bacteria > Campylobacterota > Campylobacteria > Campylobacterales > Sulfurospirillaceae > JAADIZ01. The sequence continues at coordinate 9,159 of CAZRAK010000019.1, read as the reverse complement.
TCCTGGTATCTATGAGCTTGAATTTGGCACAAATATGCTTGAATTTATAAACAAAATAGGTGGTGGCATCAAAGATGGCAAAAAATTAAAAGCTTTAGTACCTGGTGGCTCTTCTTGTCATGTCTTAAAAGCTGATGAACTAGAGAGTATCACACTTGATTATGAATCCTTAAAAGCTCATGGCTCTAGTTTGGGAACTGGGGGGATGATATTGATGGATGAGACTGTTTTTATGCCAAAGGTTGTCAAAAATCTCTTTGAATTTTATCATCATGAATCTTGTGGACAATGCACACCCTGTCGTGAAGGTGTTAGCTGGTCAGACAAATTGATGGGTAAAATCTTAGATGGAAATGGAACAAAAAAAGACCTTGACACACTCCTTAGTTTAAGTTTTTTACTAAATGGAAAGAGTATTTGTGTTTTTGCACCATCAGTTGCTTTTATCATTGATAGTTACATAAATAAATTTAAAGATGAATTTTACTCCTTGGTAAAATAATTAACTAAGTTGAGCCTTTTCTTCGGCATCTATAAGAGAAGTGAAAATCCTAGATATTTCTCTTAATTCATCTTTTGGTAGCTCTTGCACAGTTTTGATATCTAGCAATTTAGACACCAAAATCTCATCTTGAAAAAGTGCAATATTATAATTTTGTGCTTTTTTTATAATTTTTCTTATTGATTCATCGTCTGATATGCCTAAACCTTGTCTTGCTACTTCTTCATATTTTTTGATTATATTTTTTTTATTCATATTGCTATCACCCCGCAAAATCTTCCTGTGACTCCATCTCTTCTGTATGAAAAATAGTTTTCATCACAGCTCGTGCAAATAGGAGAAACTTTCAAATTTTTTTTACTTACACCTATATTTTTCAAATCATCTTGACATTTTTTTATGATATCTAAGTAAATCTTTTCATCTCTAAAAACCAGATAATCTTCAAAGCCCAAAAGAGCATCACTTTTTACCTCATAACAGCATGATTTTATGCCAGCCCCAACATATACTTTGATATTTTCAACCCTACAAGAGAACTCTTTTATCATCTTTTGTATAGTTTTATTTACTATCTTTTTTCTCACCCCGTTTCTGCCTGCATGTACAGCAGCTATGACTTTTTGCACTTCATCATAAAGCAAAATTGGCAAACAATCAGCTACCATGACACAAAGTGCTACATCCTTTAAGTTTGAAATCATGCTATCTGTTTTTAAAACTTTTTTTATACTTGTATCTCTTATTATCTCTACATGGTCACTATGAACTTGCTCCATAAAAACTAAATTTTCAACCCCTATCTCTTTAGATAATATCTCCCGATTTTTAATCACATTTTTAGGATTATCTCCTACATGAAGAGCTAAATTGAAGCTTTTAAATGGAATTTTACTCGCACCTTGATGTCTATTTGTAAAAAAAAATTTCATCTAAAATCTTGCCATTATGCTATCAACATCATCCCAGTTTAAAGATTTTTTTCCTTGCAACATGTGATAGATATATCTAGCAAACATATCAGTCTCTATATTTACCTTTTGCCCTAATTTATATGAGCCAAAAAGTGTCTGTTTAAAAGTATGAGGGATGATGGTCAGTCGAAACTGCCCGTTCATCACACTATTTATAGTCAAACTTACTCCATCTATCGCTATGCTTCCTTTAGGAGATATAAATTTGAAAAACTCTTTTGGATATGAGATATAAAAATCAATTGCATTTTGATTTTTGTTGATATTTTTGATGACTCCTACGCAATCAACATGTCCTTGGACTATGTGACCTTCGAGTCTGTTACTAAGCTTCATAGCAGGCTCTATATGCACTTTCCCTCTTAAGTTTTTTACTGCCATTATATCTCTGGTTTCATTTGAAAGCTCAACTCCAAAGGTCTCATTTTCTAGTGATATAACTGTTAGGCAAATGCCGTTAACTGCAATACTATCACCAATATTTGGTTTATACTTTGCCCTTAGAGTTAAAGTGCTATTTTGATAGCTAACAACTGTGGCAAATTCTCTTATAAGTCCTGTAAACATCTTTTTCCTTTTTAACTCTACTTATACCACTTTGATATATATTCCCAAGCCTCTCTTGCATTTTCTACTATCTTAAATATCTTTATATCATCATTTGAAATAGCACCAACTTGGAGTAAAAACTCAAAATTTATAGCTTTTGTCCAAAAACTGTGAGAAATCAAAACAACAGGAATTTTTTTTGTTTTTTCAGTTTGCACAAGTGTTAGAGTTTCAAAAAGCTCATCAAGCGTGCCAAAACCCCCTGGATAAACTACAAGTGCCCTAGCCCTTTCTATAAAATGCAATTTTCTTATCGCAAAATAATGAAATAAAAAACAGAGCTCTGGCGTTATATAAGGGTTTGGAAATTGCTCTTTTGGTAAATTTATATTTAATCCTATAGACTTGGCTCCCACATCATATGCTCCCCTGTTTGCAGCCTCCATAATACCTGGACCTCCTCCTGTCACAAGAGTCACAGGACAATTATCTAAATCTTTTCCATAAAGTCCTACTAATTTTCCAAACTCTCTTGCATCTTTATAAAATTTATCATTTTCATCAGTTCTAGCACTTCCAAAAACAACAATAGTATGCCCAATACCTTGTTGCTTCATAGCAAGTTCGGCCTTTAGGTAATCTAATTCAAGTCTTGTAGCTCTAGTTTCATAAGACTCCAAAAAATCTTCATCATCTTCAGCTACTTTATAAGTTTTGCTATTCATAATATTTTTTACTAATTTTTTAACATCCATCCTTTATCCTTAAATATTATACATCAATTCCATTTAATCTTAGCAAACTCTGCACCTTTGGCTCTTCGCCTCTTAGTTCAAGATATAAATCTCGCATACTTTTACTACCGCCCTTTCCTAGTATAATTTCAAGGTAATCTTTACCAATTTTAGTATCAAAAATTCCCTCATCCACTATCGCAAAAAAAGTTTCGGCACTAAGCACTTCTGCCCACTTGTAGCTATAATACCCTGCCGCATAACCACCAGCAAATATATGAGCAAAACCATTTTGAAATTTATTGTATGGTGGTGGCTTTAAAAGAGATGTTGTCTTCCTAATGGAATCTAACAATTTTTGAACCTCATCTCCTGTATGCAAGGATTGATGTAGCTTGAAATCAAACAAAGAGAACTCCACTTGTCTAAGCATCCCAAGGGCTGATTGGAAATTTTTCACTTTTACAATTTTCTCTATCATCTCTTCACTCAACATTTCACCACTCTTGTAATGCTTTGCAAAAATCTTCAAAACCTTTGGTTCATATGCAAAATTTTCCAAAAATTGCGATGGAAATTCAACTGCATCCCACTCAACTCCAGCAATTCCACTTACTGCATTTTCATTTACATTACTTAGCATGTGATGAAGTGCATGCCCTATTTCGTGAAAAAGTGTCACCACATCATCGTGCCTCAAAAGAGATGGTGAATTTTTAGAATCTGGAAAATTTGCCACAACAAAAGCAGATGCAAGGTGTTCATTGCACTCTTTGTCTATATAATGACTTTGCCAATTGTGCATCCATGCTCCGCCTCTTTTGCCAAGTCTACTTTCTAAATCAAGGTACAATCTTGCACGAACATTTCTATCAACCAACACATCATATGAAGTTGCCTTTTCATCCCAGAGTTTTTCACTGTTTTTAACAAACTCTATACCAAAAAGTAAGTTTAAAAACTTAAAAAGTCCCTGCACAACAGAGTTTTGTTCAAAGTATGGTCGATATAACTCTTGGTCATAGTCGTATTTTGCTTTTTTTAACTTTTGAGCATAAAACGATAAATCATAACTTTGCAAATCTTTTACATCAGCAAAATCTCTTAACTCTTCAAGCTCTTTTTGGGCAATTGGTTTTGCATAGTTAGCTAATTTCTCTAAAAAATCTATAACACTTTTTTCATCTTTTGCCATTTTTGGAGCTATCGAATATGAAGCATAATTTTCAAATCCTAAGATATCAGCCATCTCTTGACGAAGTTGCATTAATTCATCTATTATCTGTGCATTTTGAGGAGCTTTTGTGACAAATGCTTTATAGTATCTTTGTCTTATACCTCTATCTTTACCATAAGTCATGTAAGTTATATATGCTGGCATTTGAAGTGTAAATTTATATTTTTTTACTCCATCAATCTCAACTTCATAACTCTTTTTATCCTCTTTGCTAAGTCCATCAATCCCTTTTTCATTTAGTATCAATTCATACTCATTCATAGCATTAATCAAGTTTTGTGAAAAGTCATTTGATAATTCACTAATACGAAGATTTATCTTTTCAAGCCTCCTCTTTTTATCTTCATCTGCATTTGCTCCACTTAGCTCAAAATTTTGTATATTTAACTCAACCACTCTTCTTTGTTCACTATTTAGAGTGTCATTTTTTTCTATCTTTTTAAAAGCTTTATAGATATCAAGATTTTGTGAAAGCTTAGTAGAATACTCTGTGATAATGGGTAATGAATTTGTATATATTTCTTGAGTTTTTTTACTATTGTTTACAGAATTCAAATGTGAAAGGGGAGTGAAAAATTCTTCTATACCCTCTTCCATAAGCTCCAAAGGCTTTATAAAATTTGCAAAATTTTTCTCTTTAAGACTTAACAATTTTTCTATCATTTGATTGTTTTTTTCAATCTTCTTCTTTAAGCTTTGAATAAAATCATCCAAATCAACCTTAAATTTTAAAAACTTTTTCATTCTCTCTCCAAATTTTCTTGGAATTATAGCAGTTATTTAAAAACTAATACAAAATAGGCTATAATTATATAAAAATAGATAGGATATTTAATATATGAAATATGATATTATAGTAGTTGGTGGTGGTCATGCTGGTATAGAAGCTGCGTTGGCAAGTGCCCGACTTGGACATAAAACTCTGCTTTTAACTATGCTGGTTGAACAAATTGGGGCGGCTAGCTGTAACCCTGCTATTGGTGGACTTGCTAAGGGTCATCTAGTCAAAGAGCTTGATGCACTTGGTGGACAAATGGGTATAACAACTGATGCAACAGGTATTCAATTTAGAATCTTAAACCAATCAAAAGGGCCAGCAGTTCGAGGAAGTCGTGCCCAAATTGATATGGATAGATATAGAATTTTTATGCGAAATATCATCTTAAGCACAGATAATCTAAATGTAACTCAAGAGATTGCACAAGATATTTTAAGTGATGAGCAAAAAATCACAGGTATCAAAACCCATTTAGGCAATATTTACACAGCAAAAAAAATCATACTAACAACTGGTACTTTTATGAGAGGACTTATCCACATAGGTGAACACAAACAAAATGCGGGAAGATTTGGAGAATTTCCCTCTATAAATCTATCTGATTCACTTCGTAAATTTGGGTTGAGTCTTGGAAGATTAAAAACAGGAACATGTGCTAGAATCGATGCTAAAAGTATAGATTTTTCTAAAATGGAAAAACAAAGTGGTGACGAAAATCCAAAACCATTTAGTTTTAGAACAAATCGTGTGAGTTTTCAACCTCATCAACTCCCATGCTACATCACATATACAAATAAATCAACGCATAATATAATAGAAAACAACTTCCACAGAGCGCCCCTTTTTACGGGGCAAATAGAAGGAACTGGACCTAGGTATTGCCCTAGTATAGAAGATAAAGTTAACAGATTTCGCGACAAAGATAGACATCATCTCTTTATAGAACCTCAAACAACAGAGGCAACAGAGTACTATATAAACGGTCTTACCACTTCACTTCCACCTGATACTCAACTAACCATGATACGCTCTATCTTAGGACTTGAAAATGCAAGAATAGTTAGATTTGGTTATGCTATAGAGTATGATTATATTGACCCCATAGAGTTAAAGCATACACTTGAGACAAAAAAGATATCTGGACTTTATCTAGCTGGACAGATAAATGGCACAACGGGCTACGAAGAAGCTGCGGCTCAAGGTTTGATGGCTGGGATAAATGCTAGTCTTAGTATAGAAGAAAAAGAGCCCTTTATACTAAGACGAGATGAAGCATATATCGGAGTTTTGATAGATGATTTGGTTACAAAAGGCACAAAAGAACCATATAGAATGTTTACTAGTCGAGCTGAATATAGACTACTTCTTCGTGAAGATAATGCGGATTTACGACTTAGCCAATATGGATACAAGTTTGGCTTACTTGATGAAAAAACTTATGACAAGGTTGTCAAAAAACAACTTGAAACCAAAGAAGGTTTGGCGTATTTAGAAGAGACGATGCTTACTCCTTCAAAGGAAAACATAGCATTTTTAGCCCAACTTGATGAAGATAAAATCACAGACAAAGTTAGCTTGCAAAAAATAGTAGCTAGAAAATCATTTGATTTTGAAAAACTAGAAAAACTCTCACCTATCTTTGAAAAATTTTCAACAGAGGCAAAAAAGCAGATTTTAGTAGAAGCAAAATATAAAAATTATATCCAAAAGCAGAAGATGCAAATAGACAAAATGAAGGACTTGATGAATATCAAAATCCCACCTATGATGGATTTTAGTTCGATATCAGGCTTAAGTAATGAAGTAGTAGAAAAATTGCAAAAATTTAACCCCCCAACACTTTTCGCCGCAAGCGAAATAAGTGGCATAACACCAGCGGCTATCGATATACTCCATATTTATGTAAAAATGGCTTGTCGAAGCCAAAAAAGTTTGAGACTGAGATTATAAATGGCAAAAAAACATAAAATAATTCCTAAGTTTATGATAAAAAATCCAAATGACTATTTTATGTTTTCAATGCCTATAAACCTACATTTGGACTATGAAAATTTTGCTAATTCTTAATTTAATGTTGTCGTAAAAAATCTAACAACTAAAGATACTTTTCTAGAAAAAATATCTTCTGAAATATTCTTTACTCATTTTGCATTTCAAAAAATTTATCAAAGAAAATTGAACTTAAAAAATACCAAAGAAGTACTTCTGTACTAAAAAATGAAACAATAAAATTAAAAGAGTTACTAGATGAAAAACATATTGTCAGCCTACTTGGGTGGAAAAGAGACCACCTATCTGATGCAAAAAAATCAACTGTACTCTTATTGAAACAGAAAAAATAAATATTATTATCCCACATTATGCTATAGGTATATACTACTATTTTTACTCAACAATATTTAGAGAATCTGCACTTAATTGTGACTTAGAAAATTTATTTATAAACTGTGAATGTAATCCAAATAATGCTTCTATTACTGTACCAAACTATATACAAAGCGAAGATGAAGCGATGTTAATACACTGTTTTACTTATCAAAATCAAGCAAATAAAAAATATTTTTCATATTGATGTAAGATTTAGTGAATTTTACAATGAAAATAAAGAACATTATTTATATGTACATGAAATAGTAAATGATGATTCTTCTATTAGATTTACTAATTTCACTTTACAAACCCAAGTAAGTAATATTAAAACAAAAATTGATTAAAGTATAATACTTTGATATTGAAATCCAAATCATTTTTACGCTGTTCTATCTGATATTTTTTATAATTATTTTATGTTTTTTGCCATTTATAATCCCAATATCAAACTTTATTAGTTTTTTTCTACAATAAATGCAAAACTCTAAATTTACATAAGCCAATAAAAGTCCTATACTCCAATCACAAAGAACAATATAGTAAAATCATAAAACTTGACATTTAGGCATATATTGCCTATAATTAAACTTACAAAAACAGCACATACTACCTATATCCATAAAAGAAGGACTTATGACACAGCAAGAGATGTCTAAACTCTTAAATATTTCAGATAGAACTCTTAGAAGTTGGAAAAGCAGAAGAACTGAACTTTATAGACTACTTGAAAGATTAGACTACACACAAGCTCAAACACTTGTCATGCAAAAGAGTAATGAGTACATAATCAGACTTTTAGAAAATCAAGACTATTTTAATGATTATAGGTCTTTCGAGAGAGAACTATTTAAATTCCTTGTCTCTGGAATAGATACCAAAATCCTCAAAAAACTATCAAAAGATACCGCTCTTTCAAAAGAGGCTAGAGCAAGAGGTGCATATCTGTATACATTTTTAACAAAAAAACCTGCAAAACTAAGCTTTACTCTCAAAAACAGAGTAGGACTATACCACGAAAGAAAACTTGACTCAGGCGATAGTCTCTCAGGATACTACGGACTTATAAGTGGAGTTGACCCTCGTAGATTTAATCAATATAAAATTAAAGAACTCAATTAATAAATTTAACACTTGAAGATACAGTTAAAGAGATGATGGGGAAACTTGCTAAGCGAGTTCCTGCTATTCACAAAAAAGAGCCTATTAATCTCTATATAGCTGGAGGAATTGCAATCTACTTCCATACTGCATCAAGAGTATCCAAAGATGTAGATGCAATCATAGATGGAGATATAGATATTCCTCGTAAATTATCAGTTTTATGGCTCAATGAAAATGGAGAGTTTGAAGAGTTAGAGTTTGATAAAAACTACAGCGACACTCTTGGCATTGTGCATGAAGATTATGATAAAAGAGCTATTCATAAATTTACTATTGATAGTAGATTAAAAGTACATGTTCTCTCTTCGCTTGATTTAGTCATTTCAAAATTAGCAAGGTTTGTAGAGCAAGACCAACAAAATATAAGAAGTATCATTATAAATGATTTGGCTGATAAAGAGGAGCTTGAGATACTTGCAAGGGATGCTATAAAAGTTAGAAGTTCTGGTAGAGTTGAAACACTTGAGTTACATTTAGATTTGGTTTTGGAGATGTTTGATTGATTTTTACTTTTATATTAAATGCCAATATCAATCTTTATTAACAACTAAACAGACTTAAAATTTATAGATTTCTTGAGTTTGAACTGATATATAGGGATTAAATAGATTTTCTTCAATATCAATCTTTTTTAGATACCATATGGCTACAAAAAACAATAAAGTTTGAGAATGAGATGGACTAGAGTTAAACTTTATTTTATCTCTTTTGCTTTAAGGTACATTTAGTATATTAACACATTTATACAATATTAAAAGACAATTTATCCTACTAATGAATAAAAAAGTTTTAAAAAGACAAAGTTACTCAAGCATTGTGATACATATTTACAAATATCTAAATAATACCCACAC
>CAZRAK010000018.1:0-30313 GCA_964598135.1 uncultured Campylobacterales bacterium | reverse complement strand
TTGCACTATTGGGTTGCTTTTATGATTTTGCCTCTATTTGCCTTTGTAAATGCAGGAGTTGATTTAAAAGGAATATCACTTGAAGATATGCTAGGAACTGTACCCATGGGCATAATGCTTGGTCTTTTTATCGGCAAACAAGTTGGAGTTTTTGGATTTAGCTGGATTGCGATAAAACTTAAAATTGCTAGTTTACCAAAAGATAGTAATTGGATGCAATTGTACGGTGTGGCAGTATTGACTGGTATCGGTTTTACTATGAGTCTTTTTATTGATTCTTTGGCATATAATGATACGAAGATTTATCACTATGCTGATAAGTTGGCCATATTGATTGGTTCATTTTTATCAGGTATCGTGGGGTATATTATATTAAGAATGATAAAAAAACCAAATAAGAGTAAAACATAAACTTTACATATAAAGTTTATGTTTCTCGTCTAAGAGTTTTTCTGCTTGTTTATATTTTAGGGTGTTTTTGCATGGTTTAGTATTTATTAAAACTCTGTATTTTTCAAAAGTATTCCATACTGCAAGAGCACCTTTTTCTTTCCCTAAAATTTTTAGTGCTAGTGCTGTGGAACCATTTATCAATCCTTTTAGAATTTTACTTTCATCTATGGTTTTTGGATCTTTTTTTAACTCTTTCCACCTCTGCTCAAGAACTTCATGTCCATCAATAAAGTTATTTTCTTCTACCGCTTCTAAAAATTTATCTATATCTTGCATCTGTTCCCTTTTTAGACATTATTTGATATAATAGCACAAATTTTTTAAAGGTAATATATGTTTAAAAGTAGCCATTTTTTTATGATTATCTCTTCTTTGTTTTTTTCTGCGTTTTATAATGATCTGTTTTGGAAGAAAGTAGCTGTAGTATATCCTCTTGGCAGTGAAAATATATGGTATTTTATATCACTTTTTATGGTTTTAAGCTCTGTGATTTATATTGTTCTTAATCTTATAAATTTCAAATATATTCTTAAACCTGCTCTTATCATACTTTTTATGGTAACGGCATCAACTAGTTATTTTATGAATAGTTATGGCGTTGTAATTGATAGCAATATGATAAATAATTTATTTGAAACGCAGGTTTCTGAAGTTAGAGATTTACTCACATGGAAACTCTTTCTTGATCTGTTTATATATGGAATTATTCCATCTTTGGTTATTTACTATACTAAATTTCAATACAAGACATTTGGCAAACAAATGCTAAGTAAGATATTGGGTCTTATTTTAGCACTTTTGGTTATAGTGGCAAATCTTTATACTTTTAGTAGATTTTACTCTTCATTTTTTAGAGAACATAAGCCACTAAGATACTATACAAATCCAACATATTATCTATACTCTTTTGGTAAATTTATAAGTAATAAATACCAAAACCATAACATAATAGTGCAAAAAACTGGACTTGATGCAAAACTCATCGAGGGCAAAAAACCCAAGCTTTTGATCTTAGTAGTTGGTGAGAGTGCTAGGGCTGATCATTTTTCTCTAAATGGATACAAAAGAGATACAAATCCAAATCTTGAAAAAGAAAATATCATAAATTTTAAGAATATGTACTCATGTGGCACAGAAACTGCCACTTCGGTGCCTTGCATGTTTTCCATTTTGGATAGAAGTGATTTTAGTATAAAAAAGGGGCTAGAGCATGAAAATCTACTTGATGTTGCTAAAAGAGCAGGTGTAAGGATAAGATGGATTGATAATAATTCTGATTCTAAAGGAGTTGCTACACGCATAAAAGATGTTATCAGTATAAGGACAAAAAAGATAGAGAACTTTTGCAATAGTGCAGAGTGCAGAGATGAAGCACTACTTGTTGGATTGCAAAAATATTTAGATAAAAATGTGACAGATACTATAATAGTTCTTCATCAAATGGGAAACCACGGACCAGCATACTATAAAAGATATCCAAAAAAGTTTGAAAAATTCAAACCAGTTTGTAAAACCAATCAACTCCAAGAGTGTTCAAAAGAATCCATTATAAACGCCTATGATAATGTTTTGCTTTATACTGATTATTTTTTAGCCAAAACAATTGATTTGCTTAAAAATAATGAAACAAAGTATGATACAGCATTTTTATATATGTCTGACCATGGTGAATCTCTGGGTGAAAAAGGTGTCTATCTTCATGCTATGCCTTACTTTATAGCTCCAGTTGCCCAAAGGCATATAGGTTCCCTCGCTTGGTTTGGAAATAATTTTGACCATTTAGATACGAGTTGTATAAAAGACAATGCAAATAAAGAGTATTCACAAGATAATTATTTTAGCACAGTTCTTGGCTTGATGGGTATTCAAACAAAAGCATATGATAAGAAAAAAGACATGTTTGCAAAGTGTAGAGAAAATTAGAAGGAAAGTTTTGGAAGAGAGTAAACAGCAAAAAATAGTAAAAATGTTTGATGATATTGCACCAACTTATGACAGAGCAAATAGAGTTTTGAGTATGGGAGTTGATATTCAATGGAGAAAAAAAGCTTGTGATGAGACATTTGCAAGGTATAAAAAACCGATAGATTTGATAGTAGATGTTGCGTGTGGAACGGGTGATATGATGGGGTATTGGCAAAAAAGAGCAGATAAAGCAGCCATAAAAATTAGTAAAATTTTAGGTATTGACCCCTCTGTTGGTATGATTAATGTAGGAAAACAGAAGTTTCCAAATTTCGAGTTTATAATAAGCGAAGCCACCTCTTTGCCATTAGAGAATAAAAGTGTGGATATACTAAGTATTAGTTATGGCATAAGAAATGTTGTTCAGAGGCAAAATGCATTTGAAGAGTTTGCAAGAGTGCTAAAAACAGGTGGTTATGTGGTAATTTTGGAATTTACAAAAGATGACAAAAAAGGCTCACTCTTTGTCATAAAAGATTTTTATATGAATAAAATTCTACCTAAAATTGGTGGTTTTATCTCAAAAAATAAAGAGGCATATGAGTATTTGCCAAACTCTATAGAGGGATTTTTGACTTCAGATATGTTGCAACTTGAATTGAGTAACGCTGGTTTTAAAACAGAGTTCTCAAAAAGCTTTTCGATGGATATATCGACCTTGGTAATTGCTAGGAAATTATGAATCAACTCTTAAGTGTAACAAGCCTAAATACTCAGATAAAATCACTTCTAGAGAGTACCTTTGTATATACAAGTGTCGAAGGAGAAGTTTCAAGATTTACTTATCACGGTTCAGGACATCTATATTTTACTCTAAAAGATGAAAACTCTTCAATCTCTTGTGTGATGTTTAAAGGCAATAATACAAGGATGAAATTTCGCCTTGAAGAGGGCATGAAGGTTATCGTACACGGTTCAATTTCTCTATATGTCCCAAGAGGAAGCTACCAGCTGAATTGTATCAGTATTGAGCTAGACGGAAGTGGTGCATTAGCGATAGCTTACGAGCAGCTAAAAGAGAAATTAAAAAATTTAGGTTATTTTGAAATAAGTAGAAAAAAGAAAATACCAAGATATTTAAAATCCATAGCACTTGTTACTTCATATACAGGTGCAGCTTTGCAAGATATGCTAAGAGTTGCAAAAAATAGATGGCCATCGGTAAAAATTACTATTATAGATACTATTGTTCAAGGCGAAAACTCAGCCAAAAATATAGCCAAAAATATAAAACTTGCCGATTCGCTTAAAGTTGATGTTATAGTTGTAAGTCGAGGTGGCGGAAGTATAGAGGATTTATGGGGATTTAATGAGGAGATAGTAGCAAATGTTATCTTTGAAGCTAAAACTCCTGTCGTATCAGCTGTTGGACACGAGATTGACTATGTTATTAGTGATTTTGTTTCAGATTTAAGAGCTCCTACTCCTTCAGCTGCTATGGAAATGATACTGCCCGATAAAAATGAGCTTTTGATGAATATAGATGGTATGATTGAGCAATCAAGATACTCTCTTACAAGAGTTATAAATCAAAAAACAGTCCAACTTCAAAGTCTAAAAAGTGAATTTCAAAGATACTCATTTGAGCAAAAAAGATATCTTATCTTAAAAGAGATAAGTTTGCTTAAAGAGCAATTTAGTACAAAACTTAGTCAGATTTTCCAAGAAAAAATTGTAAATACAGCTAGCATGAAGGAGAGTTTATCTTTTACATGTAGGCAAGATATCATTAAAAAAGAGCAGTTGCTACAAAATTTAAATTCGCTTTTAAATTCGAGAAATCCAACTTTAGGTTTAAATGAAAGCTATGCTCAAGTAGTCAAAAATGGAAAAACAATCAAGCCAGAAAACCTTAAAACAGGTGACATTTATGAACTTCAAACTAAAAATAAAATAATAGAATCAAAAGTTATTCACATAAACTAATAGAATGGCTTATGTGAACTATTTTTTATTGTATAACCTTTAGATTATTTTCTTTTATGCTTTTAATTATTTTAGAAATTTGCTCCATTTTTTGTGTCTCTTGTTCTATGTCATCTATAGCATCAAGGCTAAAATGTGGAAGTTTTTTGTCGAGATAACCTGTATCAAATACTCCATTGATAAAATCATCATCCCTTACAATTTGTCTATGTAGTGCAATATTGCTCGAAACACCTCTTACTATAAACTCATCTAGTGCTCTTCTTGCTTTGTTTACTACACCTTTCCAATCTAAACTCCATACAGTAAGTTTTGATATCATTGAATCATAATACATAGGTATCTCATATCCTTTATATGCTATAGAGTCTAGCCTAATTCCAGGACCTCCTGGTGAAAGATATTCGGTAATTTTACCAGGAGAGGGAGCAAAATCTTTTTTAGGGTCTTCAGCATTTATGCGAAATTCTATCGCATAACCCTTAAATAAAATCTCTTCTTGTAAAAATCTAAGTTTATCTCCACCTGCAATCTCAATCATCCTTTTTACCAAGTCAACTCCACTAATAGCTTCAGTTATGGTGTGTTCTACTTGGATACGGGTATTCATCTCAATAAAGTAAAAATTATCATCTTTATCTACTAGATACTCTAGCGTTCCTACGCTCTCATATCCAAGTCTAAACATCGCTTTTTGTGAAGCTCTGTAGATCTCTTTTCGTACATTTTGACTCAAGCTTGGAGAGGGAGAAATTTCTATAACTTTTTGGTGTCTTCTTTGTATGGAGCAATCTCTCTCTCCTAAATGTACAACATTTCCAAAACTATCAGCAACAATTTGTACCTCTATATGCCTCGGGTTTTCTAAAAATTTTTCTACAAAAACATCCCCTTTGCCAAAAAAACTGATAGCCTCTTTTGTTGCCGCTTTAAATAATTTTTCAAAATCTTTTGCCTCTTTTACTATTCTCATTCCTCTTCCACCACCACCAAAAGCAGCTTTTATGATAATAGGAAATCCAATCTCTTTTGCAATTTTGATAGCCTCATTAATATCACTTATAGGTTCATCAGTTCCAGGAAGAACGGGGATCCCTACTTTTGATAGTGCTCGTTTTGAAGCTATTTTATCACCAAATAGTGCTACATGCTCGGCTTTTGGACCTATAAAAATAATGCCATTTTTTTCACAATGAGTGGCAAAATCAGCATCCTCAGATAAAAAACCGTATCCTGGATGAATAGCGTCACAATCTGCTTTTTTAGCCAAAGAGACAATCTTCTCATAATCAAGATAAGCTTGTATCGGGTCACCAAGTATAGGGTAACATTCATCTGCTTTTTTTAGCCATACACCTTGCAAGTCAACTTCGGAAAAGATGGCTACGCTCTTTATATTTAGCTCTTTGCAAGCACGAATAATGCGAAGAGCAATCTCACCTCTATTTGCTATTAAAATTTTCTTAATCATTTGATTCTCCCAAAATTATTATTTTAAATTTCCAACTAAATTTTTTAAATTTATAGATATATGGCTACTTGCTTTTAACTCTTTTAAAAATTCATCCACCATATCGGGTTTTCGCCATATTGGTTTTGAAACATTTGTCATTTTTATAAGTTCTATTTTTGCTTTATAGATTGAACCTACTTCATCAATTAGTCCAACTTTTTTTGCTTGTGCTGCCATAAAAACCTTTGCGTCTGCAAACTCTTTATAGTTTTTAGGGTTTAATCCTCTAGCACTTGCAACATCTTTTATAAACATGGTATATGCGTCATCAGTTAAATTTTTGAGTGCGTTTCTCTCTTTTGGTGTCCACTCTCTAGTAAAAGTGCCCATCTGTTTATATGCACCCGCTGCGACTGTTTGTTCTGATATTCCTATTTTTTTAGCTAATTTTTCGATATTTGGAGCCTGAAATAAAACCCCGATAGAACCTATAAAAGCTCCTGGATTTGCTATAATTTTTCTTGCCCAGATAGATGCATAATAACTACCACTAGCCATACTTCCGCTAGCATATGCGATGACAGGCTTTATGTTAGAGAGTCTTTTAATTGCCATTGAGAGCTCAACTGAAGGAGCTAATGAGCCACCTGGTGAATCAACTTTCAAAAGCACTCCTTTTATATTTTTGTCACTAATGGCTTGGTCTATTTGAGTCATTGTTTTGTCAATATCTCCTATTTGCCCCTCTATTTTAATTACGACTAGATTTGGAGTTTGCAATTTTTCATTTCCAAATGGTGCAAATATTAAAAATAGTAATAACAAAAACAGCATTGCTTTGAAATGATTTTGTATGTAATTTATAATCTTTCCAATAAATCTGAAAAATATCATAGTGCTTGTTCTCCATTTATATAAACTTTATTAGCTTCTTTTGTATGTAAAATCATTTGTGTTGCTAACTCATCAACCGAGTTTAACCTATTTGGTAAATTAACAACTATAATATCTGCGTCTTTTCCTATTTTTAGCACTCCGCTATTTAGTCTTAGTGCATTTGCACCGTTTGTTGTGCTCATCTTTATGAGTTGGTGCGATAATTTATCTAAATTACCAAGAAAGTGCATCATTAAAGCTCCTCTCATCTCATCCCAAAGATTTAGTGATATGTTTGAACTAAGTCCATCTGTTCCTAAGTTTAGCATATTTTTGTCAATATTTTCTATACCAAGTCGTCCAGAGTTTAAAAGTCTGTTTGAAGTAGGGCAATGTGTGATAAAACCACCCATCTCTTTTATCTCTTTTATCTCTTTTATTGTGGCTTTTGTGCAGTGAGTAAAGAGTGCATTTGTATCATAAAAAAGTTCCAGATATTCTAAGGCATTACTAAATGGTTTAGCATCAGGAGCAAAGGCATTAAAAAACTCTATAAAATCCCCGTTAGCGCCATCTAACCAATCTCTCTCTGCTTGACTTTCCATAAAATGAGTAGAGACAAGAAAATTCTCCTGTCTTGCAATAGCAAGTACATTTTTTGCCAAAATAGGGTGAGTTGAGTATGCAGAGTGAATAGAAATAGCGGGTATAAAAGTTTGACTACTTTTATCTTTACTTGCAAGTAAACGAGACTTGAAGTCATTAAAAAGTATATCAACTGTATTTGGGCTAGAGCCTAATACCTCATTAAAATAAACCACTTTTATAGGAGTTTTTACACAAGCTTCATAATCGCTTCCAAAGCTACTTATTTCACCCAGAGTTGTGGTGCCACTTTTTAGCATTTTTTCAAGTTCATTTTCCATGTAGTTACTCTTGTCAATTTGTAAGAGTTTATCCCTGTTTTTTATTACACTATTTAACCAAGGTATAAAACTACCATATCTAAGAGATGTTTTATTTGCACTAAATTCCAAATGAACATGTGGATTTATAAGTCCTGGCATAATCACAGAGTTTTTTTTGGCTTGAATGATAGTAGCATCAAGATATCTATTTATGATATCTTGAGCTTTTCCAATCCCAATAATCTTATCATTAAAACATATAGCTCCATCCTTAATAATTTCAGAATTTTCATTACATGTGAGGATGTAATCAGCTTTCAATATCTTCAAAATAGAGCCTTTACTTTTCCGTCTAGTTTAACAAAAAAGAACTTGAGTGTAGATAAAAAAATGAGATGTAATCAGTAAGAGCAGCTCTTATTTTGTATTGATACTATTGCTTTTAAGATTAAGTATCTTTTAAAGTCTAAAGTAAAAGATTGTTACTTTTAGTAACTTTATAAGTAGTTATATCCTTATGATGTTTGTTTTCTTATTTTATGTCCATTTTGTAATATTTTGGTGCTATAATAACAGCATAAAATTTTTTTAGGAGTAAAATTATGAAAAATAAACTGTTATTTTTTATAGCTATTTTTGCGATGGCTTTAAATTTAAATGCAACTACCAATATAACTTGGTGGCACGCTATGGGTGGAAGATTGGGCGAAGTAGTTAATGAAATGGCTAAAAATTTTAATGATAGCCAGAGCGAATATAAAGTAATACCGATATATAAAGGAGGTTATGAAGATACCATGACAGCTGGAATTGCAGCTTATAGAGCCCATAAATCTCCTGATATCATTCAAATATTTGATGCAGGTGCTGCAACTATTATAAGTGCTAAAGGAGTTGTTTACCCTGTAGCTGATTTGTTTGATAAATATGGTGTGAAGTTTAATGCTAATGATTATATAAGTGGCGTTAGAAACTTTTATGCAGATACAAAAGGCAGAATGATAGGAAGTCCTTTTAATAGTTCGACTCCTGTTATGTACTACAATAAAGATGCATTTAAAAAAGCAGGTATCAAAAATCCACCAAAAACATGGGAAGATTTTGAAAAAATTGCACCACTTCTAAAAAAAGCTGGATATATAGGATTGGCTCAAAGCTTAAGTCCTTGGACTGCGGGTGAGAATTTTATGTCTAGGCATAATCTACAAATGGCAAATAAAGATAACGGTTTTAGCGGTTTTGCTACAAAGTTATATTATGAAAATCCAGCCATGGACTATCATTGGGATAAATTAAGAGCTTGGACTCTAAAAGGGTATTTTAAATATTATGGTAGAGGATGGGCTGATAATCAACAAGCTTTTTATGACCAAAAAGTTGCTATGTGGTTAGGCTCAAGTGGATCATTTGGTGGATTAAAAAAAGGTGCAAAATTTGATTTTGGAACTACATATCTTCCATATTGGAAAAAATTTATAAAAAAAGGTGCACAAACTTTTATAGGTGGTGCTGCATTATTTGTTTTTAGTGGTAAAAGTGATAAAGAGTATAAGGGTATTGCAAAATTCTTACAGTATTTAACAAGCCCTAAAAATCAATACTTTTGGCATAAGTCAACGGGGTATGTTCCTATTACTAAGGCTGCATATAAATTAGCAAAAGAGGATGGATATTATAAAAAAGTTCCAGATGCGGAAATTGGGATTAAACAACTCTCTTTGCCAACTCAAAAGTGGACAAAAGGTTATAGACTTGGTAATTATGTCCAAATTAGAGAAGTTATGACAGTAGAATTTGAAAATATCTTAAATGGTAAAAAAACTGCTAAACAAGCTTTAGCTGATGTGGATAAAAAAGGAGACAAACTTTTAAAAAGATTTGCCGAAACTTACAGATAAATAAATAAGTTAGTGATGAGATTTTCTCATCACTAACTGACTTTAAAGAGAGATTATGAAAAAAGTTCAATTTTCAAGTAGATACATACCATATCTTTTTGTGTTCCCACAAATAGCAATAATACTTGTATTTTTTATATGGCCATCAGGTATGGCAGCATATTATTCTTTTATATTAGAAGATGCTTTTGGTGTTAGTTCACATTTTGTATGGTTTCAAAATTATAAAGATACAATTTTTAATAGTGATTATTATTCTAGTATAATTTTCACACTCGTATTTTCGGCCTTAGTTACCTTTTTTTCTTTAAGCATAGGGTTATTGCTTGCATATAAAACAAATAATATTATTAAAGGCAAAGGTTTATATAGAACGCTACTTATGTGGCCTTACGCTATAGCACCAGCGATTGCTGGATTGATGGCTACATTTTTCTTTAGTGAAAGCCATGGAGCATTGTATACTTTTTTAAATGCAATAGGTTGGCAATTTGATCCCAAAAGTGATCCTTTTGATGCACAAGCAATGCTTGTTTTTATTGCTTCTTGGAAGCAGATAAGCGTTAATTTTATATTTTTTCTCTCTGGTCTTCAAGGAATTCCAAAATCAATAATGGAGGCTTCTTTGATAGATTGTAAAAATGGTATAAAAAGATTTTGGACTATTGTTTTTCCACTATTAGCCCCAACAACCTTTTTTCTATTAATTACAAATATAACTTATTCATTTTTTGATACATTTGGTTTGATAGATACAACAACTAGAGGCACACCAATGGGAGAAACAAAAACACTTGCATACAAGATATATCAAGATGGATTTCTTGGTGCAGATATAGGTGGTTCATCTGCTCAGTCAGTTGTGCTTATGCTATTTGTTCTGATAATAACAATTTTTCAATTTAAATACATAGAGAAAAGGATTCATTATTAAATCAATATCTTACTCAACTATATTTTCCCATGTGCTGATAATAATCGCAATCTTGATGTTTTTAGTTCCTATTTGGGTTATATTTGCATCTTCAACACATACACCGCAAACTATATTAAATCAAGGGCTACAATTGACATTAGGAAATAATTTTGTACATACATATTCAAGTATCTTGCTTGATCATACTGGATATACAAAAAATGTAACAGCTGCTAGAATGTTGTTAAACTCTTTAATTTTAGCTTTAGGATTTGCAACAGGTAAAGTGGTAATCTCCTCTATGGCGGCTTATGCAATTGTTTATTTTAGGTTCAAAATGGCTAATTTTCTTTTTTGGCTAATCTTTTTAACACTATTGCTTCCCATACAAGTGAGAATTGTTCCCTCTTTCGAAGTTTTAGCACACCTTAATCTTCTAAATAGTTATACAGGTTTAATAGTCCCTCTTATCGCTTCAGCTACAGGTACTTTTTTCTTCAGACAATTTTATAAATCAGTCCCTGAGGAGTTATTAGAAGCTGCAAAAATGGATGGTGCAAATAGTTGGCAATTTTTTATTGATATACTAGTGCCAATATCTAAAACTATGATGGCAGCACTATTTATCGTAATGTTTATAGTTGGATGGAATCAGTATTTATGGCCAATCATGATGACAACCAAACCAGAATACAATACCATACTTCTTGGGATAAAAGAGATATACCAAAGTAATTTTGAAGGTAGTTATTTACCAGAATTTAACAGAGCATTTGCTATGATTATCGTAGCCTTGATGGCACCTGTTGCTATGGTTATATTTTTTCAAAGATGGTTTATAAAAGGCTTAGTGGATTCAGAAAAATAAGGAAAAAAATGTCGTATATAAATATAGAAAATGTTATAAAAAGTTACAATAAAGAAGATAATATAATTAAAAAAATTAACTTAGAAGTTAAACAGGGTGAATTTTTAGTTATAGTCGGACCTAGCGGGTGTGGTAAGTCAACACTTTTAAGAATGATAGCAGGTCTTGAAGATATTACTGAGGGTATAATAAAAATTGAAGATAGAGTTATAAATAATATACCTCCTGCAAATAGGGATATAGCTATGGTATTTCAAAATTATGCGCTATATCCACATATGAATGTTGAACAAAATCTTTCATATGGTTTAAAAAATAGAAAAATGCCAAAAAAAGAGATACTTCAAAGAGTGCAAGAGATAGCTAAATTGTTGCAAATTGAAGAGTTTCTTAAGAGAAAGCCAAGTCAACTTAGTGGTGGACAAAAACAAAGAGTTGCGATGGGAAGAGCTATCATAAGGGAGCCAAAAGTATTTTTGTTTGATGAGCCTCTTTCAAATCTAGATGCAAAATTAAGAAATCAAATGAGAATAGAGATAAGAAAATTACATGATAAACTAAAGATTACTTCGGTATATGTTACTCATGATCAAGTTGAAGCGATGACTTTGGCTGATAGAATTGTTGTTTTAAATGATGGAAAGATAGAGCAAATAGGAACACCCGATGAGATATATGATAGCCCCAAAACTCTTTTTGTATCCAAATTTATGGGAACGCCACCCATGAATATATTTAAAAGTGAAGTAGACAATGACAGTATAATCTTTTGTGAAAATCACATCAAATTTGATAAAAATATACAAAATAGTGATGTATATGTTGGAATACGAGCTGAAGATATTTCAATCAATCCTATAAAAAATGGTGTCGAATTAAACATAGGTATAGATATGATTGAAAGATTAGGAAGTGATAGCTTAATTTATGCGACAATGGATACTCATATGATTATAATTAAGACAGATAAAGCAATAGAAAAAAAACTAAAATCAATCAAAATATACATTGATACCAGAAAGATATATCTTTTTTCAACGACAACAAATCAAAAGATTTAGGGTTAGGTCGTGACCTAACCCAGTTTTTATAGTGTAATTTTTGTCCCTAAAAGTGCTAAAAATTGTGAAATCCATGCAGGATGAGCAGGCCAAGCAGGGGCAGTTACAAGATTTCCATCTGTAAATGCATCAGTTATAGCTATATCTTGATAAAATCCACCAGCTTCTTTAACTTCAGGACCGCAAGCAGGGTAGGCTGAGCATTTTTTATCACGAAGTAGATTGGCAGCGGCTAATATTTGAGCCCCATGGCAAATAGCTGCTATTGGTTTATTTGTGCTAGCAAAGTGCTTTACTAACCCCAAGACTCTCTCGTCTAATCTTAGATACTCAGGTGCTCTACCTCCAGGAATTACAAGGGCATTAAAACTTTTGATATCCAATCCCTCAAAAGTTCCGTTTAAAGTAAAGTTATGTCCAGGTTTTTCACTATATGTCTGATCACCTTCAAAATCATGAATAGCAGTTCTGACAAAATCACCTTCACTTTTATCAGGGCAGACAGCTATCACTTCGTGTCCAACTGCTGCTAATGCTTGAAAAGGAACCATGATTTCATAATCTTCTACAAAATCACCAACAATAAATAGAATCTTGCTCATTTTAAACTCCTTGTAAAATTTTATAATAGTATATTCCAATATAGTAAACATACCCTTAAAAAAGATAGGGTTAAAAAATTATACATATCTTTGTTTAAGCTTATTTTATATATAGTTGCATATACAAAAGTTGTATATGCAACTATATAGGGAGTTTAGTTTGGATGAGTTTGAAAAATGTATCGGTTTGCAAGTGAGATTAACAAAAAATATTATAGATATGGAACATAAAAAATACCTCAAAGAGTTTGGTATAAGCAGTGAACAAGGACTCCTTTTAAAGTATGTATATGAGATGCCAGGTTCTACTCAAACACAAATTGCCCAAGCTCTACACAAAGATAAAACAACTATTACAAGAATGATTGATACGCTAGTGAAAAAAGAGAAACTAAAAAGAGTATCTTGTGAAGGAGATAGAAGAGTTTTTAAAATATATGTAACAAAAAAAACTGAGGATAAGGTCAAAGAAGTTTCACCAATTTTTGAAAAACATCGAAAAGAGCTTAGAAGGATTATAGATAAAAAAGAGTATGAAATAGCTTTGAAAGTTTTAAATCAAATAAAAAAATATTACAGAGGATTAAACAGTTGAAAAATATCACTATTTTACTCTTGACTCATTAGGCTTTTTGCAAAATTATAGCTTAGAGGATAAATTCTTTCGTTGGTTTGAGTCTCACACTAATAATTTTGCAAAAAGTCTAATAAAAATTAGGAAATTGTATGTCAAATGAAACGAAGTCAAGAAAGAAAAAAAGAGGTAATATTCTATCTCTGTTGATACTATTTTTTATTTTAATAGGTGTAAGTTATACTATCTATTATAAAAAATATGCACAATTTTACGAAAGCACAAATAATGCGTATGTAAATCAAAATATCATATATGTTACTCCTCAAATCTTTGGAGTTGTAGATAGAATAAATGTTGATGTAACTCAAGTTGTTGAAAAAGGAGATGTTCTAGCTCGTATTGATTCAAGAAATGCTTTGCTTACTTTTAAGAAATCTAAAAATGATTTGGCTCAAAGTGTAAGACAAATCAAAAAAATCTATAAACAAAAAGATGAAGCTAAAAGTGAGATTGGATTAACTAAGGTTTTAGTTGAAAAAGCAAAAGATGATTTTGATAGAAAAAAAGCTTTGATTAAGAATAAGGTGATATCCCAAGAGAAATTTAATCACTCAAAATATGCCTACGAAGAGGCAGTTAAAAACCTAGAAATTGCCAAAAATAGGTATCTAGGTTTAATAGCTCTACTAAAAGATAGAAAGATAACCCAAAACCCTCAAATAAAAAAAGCTGTACTTGCAGTTGAGCAAAGTTATATCAATTTAAAAAGATGTGATATCTTGGCTCCGATAAGTGGAGTAGTGGCTAAAAAAAATCTTAGTATAGGAAGTATTGTTACTCCGCAAACAACACTTCTTGCGATAGTTCCTCAAAGAGGTTTTTGGGTAGATGCAAACTTCAAAGAGACTCAACTTGAAAATATAAGAGTAGGGCAGAGTGTGAAATTATATTCTGATACTTATGGCAAAGATGTAGTTTATAACGGCAAAGTTGAAGGAATCTCGCCTGGAACTGGATCTGTCTTTTCATTGCTTCCCGCACAAAATGCTACTGGAAATTGGATTAAAGTTGTCCAAAGAGTTCCCGTAAGGATAAAATTTGATCAAAAAGAGCTTCAAAAATATCCCTTGCATGTAGGTAACTCTATGGAAGTTGTAGTTGACACACACATAAGAGATAAAAAAAGATTGCAAAATATTAAAAAACCATCATACAGTTCAAGCCTATACAGCTCTGCTTTAAACAATGCTAAAAAAATAGCACAAGAGATTATAAAACAAAATTTATGAATAAGTTTGAACCGCTTCGTTTGCCTGTATTGGTACTTCTTACACTAGCCCTTACGCTTGCTACATTTATGCAAGTTTTGGATACTACGATTGCAAATGTATCCATACCTTCTATCTCGGGAGATTTAGGAGTGGCACCGACTAAGGGTACTTGGATAATCACGGCTTTTGGAGTCTCTAATGCAATAGCTATGCCGCTTACTGGTTGGTTAGCAAAAAGATTTGGAGAAGTTAAACTTTTTGTTCTCTCAACATCCCTGTTTTCTTTGACTTCTATGATGTGCGGATTAGCTCCAACTTTTGATATATTGATAGCTGGCAGAGTGCTACAAGGAGCAGTTGCGGCTGCTATGATGCCACTTTCTCAAAGCCTTCTTTTGGCTAATTATCCAGCAGATAAAAAAGGATTGGCTCTTGCTTTTTGGGCTATGACTGCAACTGTGGGACCCATTGCAGGTCCGCTTTTAGGAGGATATATAACAGATAATTACTCTTGGTCCTGGATTTTTTATATTAATATTCCTATAGGGATATTTAGTTCATTTATTGTTTGGCAATTGATTAAACACAGAGAAACCAAAATTTCAAAATTTCCAATTGATTATATCGGTTTATCACTTTTGATTATAGGAGTTGGTTCTTTGCAGATTTTTTTAGATAAGGGAAACGAGCTTGATTGGTTCTCGTCTCCAACCATAATTACTCTAGGAATTGTCTCGGGTATTGGGATACTTTTCTTTATAATTTGGGAACTTTTTGATGAACATCCTGTAGTGGATTTAAAACTTTTTAAAAATAGAAATTTTATAGTAGGAACCATCTCTATAAGCTTAGGATATGCTGTATTTTTAGGCGGAGGAGTTGTATTTCCTTTATGGCTACAAACACAACTTGGATATACTGCGTTTTGGGCAGGATTTGCCACTGCTGCAGTTGGTATTTTTGCTTTTTTACTCTCACCTGTGGTTGGAGCCAATATGCATAAATTAAACCTAAGGGTCGTTGTAAGTTTGAGTTTTCTTCTGTTTTCTACAAGTTATTATATTATGTCCAATTTTACTACTGGCATTGACCTGTTTCATGTAGCAATGCCAAGGCTTATTATGGGAATAGCGATGGCTATGTTTTTTGTTCCTTTGACAAGTATAATTATATCTCAGATACACCATACAAAAATCGCTTCAGCTATGGGTTTGGTGAATTTTTTAAGAATACTTGGTGGAAGTTTAGGGACTTCAATAGGAGTTACGCTATGGCAAAGATGGGGAAGTGTGCATCACGCAAGTTTGAGCGAAAATATAACTCTATTTTCACATCAAAGCATAAATGTTATAAAAAGTATGTCTTTTATGATTCACTCACCTCTAAGCTTGATAAACAAGGTGATAGAACAACAAGCATTGACTATATCAAATGATGAAATTCTTTTAGCATCTAGTTATATATTTTTATTGTTGATTCCTATCATTTGGTTTGCAAAACCACCATTTATGACATCAAAAACAAAGAAGAAAAACCCATAAAAAGTTGAATTTTTATGGGCTATATTAGACTTCTTAGCCCTCCCTTTGGGCATCTTATAGAGAGCTTTACTCTGCGTTAGATAACCCTAAGTGTAGCTATGGCTACGCCTAGGAACATCTGCCTTGATTAAAACTCTCTATAAGATGCTGAGGTATATAGGGATTATGTAAGAAGTCTATTAGTTAAATATACTAAATGGCATCCAATGCTTGAGCTATATCAGCAATAATATCATCACTATTTTCAATTCCACAAGATATTCTACAAGTGGAGGGTTTTATGGAAGATAGTGCTCGTCCTTCTTCGCCTTGTTGTTGGTGTGTAGAGATTGCATTTAGAGTTGCTACTGTTTTAACCCGTCCCAAATCAGTTGCTCTCCAAGCCATCTCTAGTGCGTCATAAAATCTATGTGTATTGATGTGCCCATTTGATGTCTCTTCTTTGATTTCAGCTGCTAGCATATAGCCATATTTATTTTCATTGCTATCAACTAATCTCATATATTTTTTTGCTAGGTTATGAGATGGATAACTTTTAAGTCCAGGATAATAAACTTTATTTATCTTCGGATGAGCCTCAAGAAATTTGGCTAATTTCATAGTATTATCACTCATTTGTGCAATTCTCATCCTTAATGAGCGAATATCATTTAAGGTCATGATGGCTGAGATAGGACTAAGGGCTGGCCCATTATCTCGAAATGGCCACAATTTTCCCCAAATTGCAAAGTCAGCTTTCATTTCATCAGAACCAACTTTGCTTATGATATTTTTTCTTGCGATTATTAAACCTACAATAGATGTGCCACTACCGCCCATAACTTTTGATGCAGAATGCACAACAATATCTGCCCCATGAGCCAAAGGACGCGTAAGTGCAGGAGATGCACAAGTTGAATCAACTATCAAGGGTATCTGAAATTTATGAGCTAACTTAGCAACTTTTTCTATGTCAAAAATAGCAACTGCTGGGTTGGAAGGAAATTCACCATATAAAAAACGAGTATTTTCATCAATTTCTGATTTCCATTCATCTAAATCCACAGGGTTTTTTACCCAATGCACATCAATGCCTTGTTCTTTGTGTCGACGAATCCAAAACTGCTGAAAGGTACCACCATATACCTGTGCACTTGCTACAATATTTGGATTTGGAAAATTAGGGTCATCTACTAAGAAAGGGTCAGTTGCAGTTCTAATAGCACTCATTCCGCTACTAGTTGCATTACAACTAGCCTCGATATCACAGCCATAAGTTTCTAGCAATGCCGCTGTCTCTTCTAGAAAAAAAGTTGATGGATTCGCTATGCGTGAATAACACCAAGTTGGCATTTGATATGATAAAGCCGCCTCCATCTCTGCACTATTTGTATAAGCTTGTGCAGGGCTTAGGTATATAGGTTCCATTATGGAGCCATTATTTAAAGAGAGTGCCTGATTTAAATCATACAAACCATGCGTTGCTATAGTATCGAATTTCCATTTTTTTGTTTTATTTATGCACTTTTGTCTATTTTCATTCATCTGAGCTCCAAGCTTTATCCAAGCATCTTTATCTAGATTTTTATTCATTTTCATCCCCTTTAATTTTGTGTACTGTGCTATTTTTTAGCGTAGAAAGAACTATCATAGTTTTTAAATGACCAATATGTGGCAAGTCTGTTAGCTTATTTAAAATAAGTTTTTCATAAGCTGGAATATTTTCAACAACTATTTTTAATAAAAAATCAGCATCTCCTGCGATATGATGACACTCAACAACTTCATCAATTTTTTTTACAGCTTTTATGAATGCATCTACAGCAAGTTTCCCGTGTTGGCTTAGTGAGACTTGTATAAAAGTGCAAGTTTCAATCCCAATTTTTGCTAACTCCAAAATTGCAACATATTTTTTTATCACACCATTTTTTTCTAATTTTTTCACCCTCTCAAGTGTGGGTGGTGGCGAGATTCCTATGCGTCTGGCAAGTTCTGTATTAGTGATTCTGCCTTCATTTTGGAGTATATATAGTATTTGTATGTCAATTTTATCTAATTTCATTATAATATTAGCCTTTTTAATGTATTTGAAGTATTATATTATAAAAAATAGCAAATATCAAGATATATAGGGTAGAATTTTTAGCATTAAGCATTTTTTTTATAATCACGATATAAACATTCACTTAATAAAAAATTTTAGATGCTATTGGTATAATAGAGAAATTTTTTAAATAAAGGAAAGAGAAGTGAAAATCATTGTAATACAAGGACCAAATTTAAACATGTTAGGACATAGAGAACAAAATATCTATGGACCTATGAAACTAGAAGAAATACATGCTCAAATGGAGGCGGTTGCGAAAGAAAATGGTACAGAGATAGAGTTTTTTCAATCAAATTTAGAGGGTGAAATAGTAGATAAAATTCAAGAATGTTTAGGTGACGCTGATGGTATTATAATAAATCCTGCGGCTTATTCTCATACTTCTATAGCTATAAGAGACGCTATTTCTGCAGTTGCTCTACCAACAGTTGAAGTTCATATAAGCAATATTTACAGAAGGGAAGAGTTTCGCTCAAAAAGCTTGACAGCACCTGTTAGTACAGGAATTATTAGTGGATTTGGACCGTTTGGTTATCATTTAGCTATGGTTTCACTATTGCAAATTCTAGGTGAATTAGAAGCAATAAAAAAAACCCAAGAAGAGCAAACTAAAACTCAAAGTAACTAATGAATTATATATTAAAAGATGAAAATGCCGTCTACTATGAGTGCGGCTTTTCGTGTGATAATGAGATATTTTTAAAATTTGGAAGTGAGTCGTTTTTTTTAACGGATGCTAGATATCTAACGGAAGCTAGAGAGTTTGTAGAAGATGCCGAAGTTATTTTGATGGATAGAAGAGACCCATTTAAAGCAGCTCGACAATTACTCAGGAAATCTGACATAAAATCTCTAATTTACAATCCTCTTGAGTGGAGTGTGGATGAGTTTGAAAATCTAAGTTCCAAACTTTTTATTAATTTTAAAAAAAGTATCAACTTTTCGCAAAAAAAAAGAGTTATAAAAAGTGAAAAAGAACTTCAAATTTTGCGAAAAGCTGCTAAATTAGGTGCAATAGCATTTGATAATTTTGCAAAATTTATATGTGAAAAAGGGATTGGATTAAGCGAACGAAAACTTTTTAATAGTGCCGAAAATATCTTCAAAAACTACGGCGAGTTAGAGCTTAGTTTTGCTCCTATTGTCGCACTTGATGAAAATACAGCAAAGCCTCATGCCTTTCGAAGTAGTAAGGTTTTACAAAAAGATGCACTACTTCTTTTAGATGCAGGTATTAAATATAAAAGATACTGCTCTGATAGAACAAGAACTGTTGGAGTTAGTGAATCTATGGTTTTTGATAAATATGCTAAATTTAAAAATAGAAAAAAACAGAGGATTTATGATACAGTTTTGAGGGCACAAGAGGCTTCTTTTAAAAAAGCAAGAGTTGGAATAAGGGCTAGCGAGATAGACAAAGCTGGACGAGAGGTGATAGAAAAGGCAGGATATGGAAAATATTTTATCCATTCGACGGGTCATGGGGTTGGACTAGATATACATGAGTTGCCAATTATTGGTGCAAGAAGTAAAGATATAATAGAAGAAAATATGGTTTTTACGATTGAACCTGGGATTTATCTGCCAAATGAGTTTGGAGTTAGGATTGAAGATACTGTTATAGCAAAAAGAGATGATGTTGAGGTGATTGGTTGAAAAAAATTATCTTAAATGAAGAATTGACACTCTTTTTTGAGAAGTTTTTTCCAACAAAAAATCCAAAAAATCCAAATTTTAAGCATATAGCTGTAGTTGGAATGGGTGGAAATATTGGAGATATTAAAAAAAGATTTCAAGTAGTTTATAGGTATTTTTTAAAAGATGTTAGGTTTAATGTACTTGAAACTTCGCCTATCTTAAAAAATCCTCCATTTGGATATCTTGAACAAAATGATTTTTTAAATGCTATTTTAGTTTTACAAACAAGCCTTAATGCTAAGGAGCTTTTAAAAAATCTTTTACATTTAGAAAAACTTCACAAAAGAAAAAGAAGTTTCAAAGATGCTCCAAGGAGTCTAGATTTGGATATAATATTTTATGACAACTTAAATATCAGGACAAAAAATTTGAATGTTCCTCACCCAAGTTGGTACAAAAGGGATAGTGTGATGATACCTCTTAGTTTTGTAAAAAGGATTGCTTAGTGAAATTTTTGACTTTTAGTGGAGAGACTCCAGCAGTTGCTTTAAAACTGGCCCAACAAGAGTGTGGGGAAAATGCACTTGTTGTTAGTACCAAACAGATACGAAAAAAGACTATAAATTCTAAATCTTTGTATGAAGTAGTTGTTGCAGTTGAAGAGGTAGAAGAGAAATATACAAGACCAAAGCCAAAGCCAGTTCAAAAAAATAGCGAAGATGTACTTTTAAATATATCAGAAGCCGCAAAACAGATATCGAAAATTGCAAATGTAACAAATAGCAATATAGGAAAAATTGGTGAAGTAAAAACATCTATAATGCCAAAAGCAAGTGAAGAGCTAGGTGATATAAAAGAGGAGATAACAAAACTTGCTGATAAGATTAAGCTAATTCAAGAGATGTTTTGGGAAGAAAAAGCACCTTCAAGAAATAATTTACAAATTCCGCCAGAATTTTCTGAAATATATAAACTAGCTAAAAAAAGTGGCATGGGTGAAGATCACTTAGAAAATATTATGAACTTGACACTTGAGCATATGCCAAGTCGTATGAGAAGTAGCAGTAGTACGATAAAGAGGTATTTTCTCGTGCTTTTAAGAAAGTTAATACCTATAAGAGTTGAAGCAAAACAGGAGCGAAAATCAAAAAAAGTGATGATGTTTGTTGGACCAACAGGAGTTGGAAAAACTACAACTATAGCAAAGTTGGCTGCAAGATACTCTTATTTGCAGGAAAAAAGAAAGAAAGTGGGAATTATTACACTTGATACTTATAGAATTGGTGCAGTTGAACAGCTTTTTCAGTATGCCAAGATGATGCGATTGCCTATCGAAGATGTGGTTGACCCGAATGATTTTAATGATGCTCTAAATTCACTCAGTCATTGTGAAGTCATACTTATTGACACAGTAGGAAGTTCTCAATATGATAAACAAAAACTGGCAAAACTTGAAAATTTTGTTAGAAAGAGTGATTTTTCTATAGATGTAAATCTAGTGCTTTCGGCTGGTTGTAAGCTAGAAGATTTGGAAGATATCTATAAGAACTTTTCATTCTTGGATATAGATACTTTGATTTTTACAAAATTTGATGAAACAAGAGCTTTTGGAACAGTTTTCTCTTTGATTTATAATACAAACAAACCAGTTAGTTACTTCTCAACAGGGCAAGAAGTGCCTGATGATATCATTATGGCCTCGAGTGATTTTTTAGTAAATTGCATACTTGAAGGTTTTGATGCAAAAAAGGAAAAGCATGCAAAATCAAGCAGATAAATTAAAACGGATTGTTGGAAACAGCAATGCAAAGAAACAGACAAATACTAAATTTGTAGCAGTAACAAGCGGAAAAGGTGGTGTTGGCAAAAGTACAATTAGTGCAAATATGGCAAATATTTTAGCACACAATGGCTACAAAGTAGCCCTTTTTGATGCAGATATCGGTTTGGCAAATTTAGATGTGATTTTGAATGTCCGTATCAATAAAAATATCTTACATGTACTAAAAGGTGAATGTTCACTTAGTGAAATAATAGTGCCTGTGAGTAAAAATTTGATACTAATTCCAGGTGAAAGTGGAGATGAAATCTTAAAATATAGCGACCAGTTTATATTCGAAAGATTTTTTGATGAAACTGCTATACTTGATGATTTAGATTTTGTTATAGTTGATACGGGAGCGGGAATTGGTGGGCATATTCAGCTTTTTTTAGAAGCGGCTGATGAAGTCATAGTGGTGACTGTTCCAGACCCAGCAGCTATCACGGATGCATATGCAACTATCAAGGTGACAAGCAAGATAAAAGACTCTTTACATCTAGTGTTAAATATGGTGAAAAATGAAAAAGAGGCAACATTAATATTCGAAAAAATTAAAAAAGTTGCATTATCAAATATAGGCGATGGTTTAAAGCTAAATCTCATGGGTAAGATTCCTGAAGATAAATTGATAGCAAGAAGTATCAAACAAAGAACACTTTTTACAAATGACTCTCCAAACTCATTAGCATCAATGGATTTGAAAAAAATAGTAAATAATTTAGTATATAAATTGGAACGAAAAGTGCTTAATGATGGTGTAAGTAGAAGTTTTGGAAGCTTTTTTAAGCGACTAATAGAACAGTTTTAATACATAATCGGAGTCAACAAAGTGTTACAAACAGAAAATTTTATATATTTTTTTACAGTATGTGGTTTTTTTATTGGAGTCGTATTTTCTGTTTTAAATTTTTCTTCAGCTATTGATATTTTGATGTATAGTGGAGCAATAACACTTTTTTTCTATCTTTTTGTACATATTGCAGCTATAAATTTTGTTGATTATTCAAAGATTGGTAAAATGATGTTCAACAAAAAAGAGTATGAAGAGATAAGTGATTATTTTATAAAAGAACTTGATGCTAGAGAGGAAAAACTTGATATAATGCTCTTAGAGTTAGATAGAATAAATAAAAAATATGCTGCACAAAAGCAGAAGACTACTGCACAGACAATGCAAGATGAAGAGCAGTATCATAAAGCAGCGTAATCCTTATGCGAAAAGTATAAAAAAAGAGCAAGATAATATAGTTATCCAATATCTTCCCGCTGTGCGAGCGATGGCATATAGGCTAAAAGAGAGATTGCCGACATCTATAGATGTAGATGACTTGATTTCAATTGGTACTGAAGAGATGATAAAATTATCTCGAAAATATGATAGAGCCCAAAATGACTCTTTTTGGGGATATGGCAAAAAAAGAGTATATGGCTCAATGCTTGATTTTTTACGATCTTTAGATGTGATGAGTCGAGCAAATAGAAGACTTATAAAACTTGTGGATGTTGAGATAACAAAATATCTCTCTTGCCATGAAGAAGAGCCAAGTGATGAGTACCTAAGTGAAATAAGTGGAGAAGATATAGAAAAAATTAAAGAAGCAAGAAGTGGTGTGAAAATCATCTCCGTGATGCCCATAAATGAACAGATTACTATATATTCGGGAGAAAATACAGCAGATAAAATAGAAAAAGAAGAGTTGCTTGAAATTGTAAAGGATGTATTGTTAAGCTTTAAAAAAAGAGAACAAACCATCATACAACTTTACTATTTTGAAGAGCTAAACTTGAAAGAGATAAGTGAGATTTTAGAGATAAGTGAATCAAGAATTTCACAGATACATAAAAAACTTTTGAGCAAAATTAGAATTGAATTAGGAAAAAATCATGGCTGATATATTAAGTCAAGAAGAGATTGACGCGCTACTTGAAGTTGTTGAAGATGAAGGTGAAAGTGCTGTTGAGAAAGCAGAAGAGGCAACTGATGATAGGCAGATAATTTTATATGATTTCAAAAGACCAAATAGAGTTTCAAAAGAACAACTTCGTGCCGTAAAAGGCATTCATGATAAGATGGCAAGAAACCTAGCATCTCAAGTGTCTTCGATTATGAGAAGTATAGTTGAGATTCAGTTGCACTCAGTCGACCAAATGACTTATGGTGAATTTTTGATGTCTTTACCAATTCCTACAAGTTTTAATGTTTTTTCTATTAAACCACTCGATGGAAGCTGTGTTATCGAGATAAATCCCTCTATCGCATTTCCTATGATAGATAGGCTTTTGGGTGGACTTGGAGAATCTTTTGAGGCGACAAGAGAATTAACAGATATAGAACTGAATTTATTAGATGCAATTTTGCGAATAGTGATGCAAAGGCTTAAAGAAGCTTGGGCTCCTGTGACTGACATGTATCCTGTGGTTGAAGCAAAAGAGTCTAGCCCAAATGTTGTACAAATTGTTTCACAAAATGAGATAGTTATCATGGTTGTTATGGAAATTATCATTGGAAATTCAAGTGGCATGATAAATTTATGTTATCCTGTTATCCATCTTGAGCCAATTCTATCAAGATTAGCAAATCGTGATATAATGCTTGGAGAAACAAGTGCAAAGAAAAGTAGAAATAAGGAATTAAATGCACTAATTAGCAGAGCAGAAGTATTTACAGAGTCAATTTTGGGAAAAACAGAACTTAGTGTTGGTGAACTCTTAGACTTGGTAAAAGGTGATATTGTAAGACTAGATCGTCCTGCTGATGACCATGCTATAATATCAATAGATAAAAAAGACCTGTTTTTGGGTGAAATTGGATTGCATAGATTTAGAAAATCAGTTAAAATAGAAAGATTGATAAAAACAGATAAAGATGAAATTAAAAATGTTTTAGAAGATTTAGAAAATAAAAGAAGAGAAAAAGTATCTTCTTAAGATGCAAAAGTGTAGGAGCAAAGAATGATAAAAGAGTTTATAACAATACTGCAAAATGAAATAATGTCAACTATTGAAGGGCTAACAGGAGTTGCTCCAAAGGTTGAGCTAAATAGTGAAGTGTTGATAGATAATAAAACTACACTTACCCCTCCATTAGCGGTTTTGAGTGTAAATGTAAGTGGCGATATAGAAACAAAGATGAGCATCACAATTGCAGCAAATGTTGCAACCGCACTAGGTGATATGATGCTAGGTGGTGAAGGTATAGAAAAAGAGGAGATGGATGCAGATGATTTAGATGCAACTAAAGAGA
This sequence comes from uncultured Campylobacterales bacterium, assembly GCA_964598135.1. GTDB lineage: Bacteria > Campylobacterota > Campylobacteria > Campylobacterales > Sulfurospirillaceae > JAADIZ01. The sequence continues at coordinate 5,208 of CAZRAK010000018.1, read as the reverse complement.
TAATGTCAAATATACTAGGCTCCTTATCTACAACACTAAATGCCCAGAAAAATATGCCAAAATTATCTTTTAATGTTGAATCTATAGATTTCAAAGATGTCTCAAGTGTTGTGGCTTTTGAGGATTTCAACCACCTTCTTATTTTTAATCTTAGTATTCAAAGTAGTATGGATAATCTAAGTTTTGCAATAGATGAACAATTTTATGCAAAATTATCAGGACAAGAAATAGAAGTAGCAAAAAGCAATAAAGAAGTCCCCAATGTTGCTTTGGAATCTCATGGGGGACGATATAGCTTATGTGAAGAAGAGATTAAAAATATTGAACTTATAAAAGATGTAAATCTGCCTATCAGGGTGAGAATCGGATATAAAAAGATGCTTTTAAAAGATGTACTATCTATGGATATAGGCTCTGTTGTGGAGTTAGACCAACTTGCAAATGACCCACTTGAAATTCTTGTTGGAGATAAGGTTATAGCTATTGGTGAAGTGGTTATAGTTGATGGGAATTTTGGTATCCAAATAAGTGATATTGGTACAAAAAGAGAGAGATTAGAAAAACTCCGATAGCTTACAATTATTTGTTGACGAAAAAATTTAAAAGTAGTTTAAAAGTAGTTTTAAGATAAAAATTGTATTATTACAACTCAAAATCAATTTAAAGTAGAAAAAATGTCAAAAATATTAGTAGCAATGAGTGGTGGAGTAGATTCTACTGTTACAGCATATAAATTAAAAGAGATGGAACACGAGATAGAAGGTGTCTATATGAAACTTCATAATGACGAAAAATCTCATGAAGAAAATATAAGGAAAGTGAAAAAAGTTGCAAAATTTTTAAATATTAAGTACCATATTTTGGATATTAAAGAGAGATTTGAAGAGTTTGTTTATATGCCTTTTATTGAGCAATATAAGCTAGGGTTTACTCCAAATCCGTGTGCACTTTGCAATAGAAATATAAAGTTTGGTGCCCTTATTGAATTTGCTCAAGAGTTAGGGATGGATAAGCTGGCAACTGGACATTATGTACAAGTGGTTGATGGCTTTATAAAAGAGGCAGTTGATAAAAGCAAGGATCAGAGTTATTTTCTGGCAAATGTCAAAAAAGAGAACTTAAAATTAGTAACTTTTCCACTAGGAGAGATGTATAAAACAGATGTAAAAGAGTTTGCTTCAAAAATTGAGATACTAAAAGAGTTTGCTACACAAAAAGAGAGTAGTGAAATCTGTTTTGTTGATACTACATATCTTGATGTCTTAAAAGAGTATATAGATATAAATAGACCAGGAAATGTTCTAAATACAAAAGGTGAAGTTGTAGGAGAACATAAAGGATATATGCACTATACAATTGGCAAAAGAAGGGGTTTTAGTGTAAAAGGAGCTCTAAGACCACATTATGTAACAGCTATAAATCCACAAACAAACGAGATAACAGTTGGCAATAAAGAAGATTTAAGAGTGAATGAATTTTTTGTTAAAGAGTTAAACTTATTTGAGGATTTGACTAGCTTTGAGTGTAGTGTAAAAATAAGATACAGAAGTCCTAAAAGTAAATGTAATGTTCAAATTGAAAAAGATGGAGCAAAAATAATATTAAATGATATGGTTGAGGGATTAGCTGCAGGGCAGATGGCAGTATTTTATAGAGATGATATTGTAATTGGTTGCGGATGGATTGTGTAATATATGTTACAGACATATTAATACTAAACTGCTAAGATATCTTATATTTTAATGCAAGGAGTTTGATATGAGTTGTAATGTAGGCGGATTTGATAGAATACTTAGAATAGTTGTAGGTTTAGCATTAGTGGTATATGCTTTTGTTGGTGCTCAACCGATAGCTTATATAGGAGTCATTCCCTTAGTAACAGGGTTATTTGGGTTTTGCCCACTTTATCCAATATTTAAAATTTCTACATGCAAGAAAAAATAGAAAAACTTTATAGTTTTTTTGATGACTTAGATAGTTTAAAGAAAAGGAAATTTTTTACTCATGCCAAGAGAGTTAACTTTAAAAAAGATAGTATACTCTTTTGGCAGGGTGATTTGTGCGGAGGTATTTTATATTTGGAAAAAGGTAGTGTAAAGGTTTATATCCAAAACGAAGATGGCGAAGAGATAACGCTGTATACACTAAATCCAGGTGAACAATGTGTGATAAACACATCTAGTTCAATTTCTCAAACACCAGCAATTGGGAGTGCAGTTACCTTGAGTGATATCGAGGGCTATATATTGGATTCAAAAATTGTTAAAGAGTTAATGAATGAATGTAAGCCTTACCAAGAGTATATGTTTTCTCTATTTACTCTAAAACTAATCTCACTAGCAACTCTTGTTGAAGATTTGAAATTTAAACCACTAAAATACAGAGTTTTAAAGTTTTTGGAGTCCAGAAAATCAAATGAAATTAAAATGACACATGAAGAGATAGCTCAAAATCTAGGAACATCAAGAGTTGTGATAAGCAGAGTTTTAAAAGAGCTAGAGAAAAACAAAAAGATAAGTTTAGGAAGAGGTATTATCAAATTATTAACTTAATTTGTTAATTCAGGTCTATATTCAAAGTGCATTGTGTCATAATGATACCATCTGCCTCCCCAAATAAAACCATTTTTTTCAAATATATCTATTATGCGTTTTGGAATTTGATTTTTATAGACTCTATCTCTATCCCATCTCCAATAATTAGCAAATTTTTTATTTATATCGATAGCTATACCAAAGCTGTGAGCACTTAATCTACTTGTGCCTGCTATTTTTCTATATTTGAAAGTTCCTGCTATGTTTGTTATATATTTTTTATATATTTTTGGAAGTTTGTCTAGCTCATTAGATATATTTTGTAAATTTTTTGCAGCATTTTGAAGTTTGTTGAACCACAAAATTTTATTTTCGCTTTTTGGTAACCAAATAACAGGTACTAGATTTTTTTCTACCTCTTTTTTATTTTTACCATATAAAATTTTAAAGAATTTTATATCTCTAAATCTACCAGGGTCAAAATTATATTTTGGAGGTACTATTTTTTTAAGATTTGGATATTTTTGAGAAATCATATCTTCAACAGAGGAATTTATTAATTTTTCTTTAAAGCTTTTTGATTTATTGTCACTGTACCTGATTTTTTTGCCATTTTTAAAGTATATAGTATTGTTTTGTATTTTTATAATGTTTGGATATGCTTTTATAAAATCAATAGAATTTGCATCACAAACCACCCTAAACAGTACAAAAACAACCATAAAAATAATTTTAATTTTATTCATAAGTATTATAATACTAAAATATTTATTAAGAGTAACTCTAAAAATAATTTTTAAAGTTTAAATAGAAATAATCCGATAAAATGACCCGACAAAATAATAGGACATAAAATGAAATTTGGATTTAAAAATAAAATTTATATAGCAGTTAGTATAATTCTGGTGTTAAGTTTGATATCTAGCAATATCTTTAACTACTTTTCATCCAAAAGAATTATTAAAAAAGAAATTCAGTCTACATTGATAGACTTATCAACTTCGAATTCTATGGCGATAAATATGTTTTTATCATTTAAGCATGATGTGTTGATAAACATGTCAGAAGATATAAAAAATGCTGATAATATACGCGATAATAAATTAATCAAAAGATTCAGAAATATTCAAAAAGTGATGAAAACAAGTGATGTTTATGCAGGTTTTGAAGAAGATGGTAGATTTGTCAGTTCATCTTTGGCAAAACTTAAAAAAGGATATGATCCTAGAGAGCAATACTGGTACAAATTGAGAAAAAATGCAAAAGAGGATTTGGTATCAAATATTTATATAAATGAAACAACGCATAAAAGATCATTTGCTTTTACATCAGAGTTAAAAAATAATAATGTAGGTTTTATAGGAGTAATCGCATCAGTTGCAAGTTTAAGTAAAATTGATAAAATGATTAAAAATATTAAAGTTGATGGAGGTTATGCCTATTTACTAGATAGTAAAGGTGTTATACTATCTTATCCTCTAGAAAAAATGGTTGGTACAAAGTTGATAGATGTAAATAAATCACTTGCTCCTCTAGAAAAAATGATAATTAAAAATAAAAAAGGTTTGTTTGAATATAAATATAAAGGAGAAAACAAGATTGTTGCATTTAATACAATAGCAGAAACTGGTTGGAGATTAGCTGTTGTAGAGAATCAAAAAGTAGCATATAAAGATTTGAATAACCAACTAATTAAAAGTATAATGGCTATAGTTGGTTTTACAATTGCAGGAACTTTATTGATTATTTTTATTCTTTCAAAACTATTTATACCTATAGAAAAACTTAAAGAAATGGTAGGTAATCTTGCCACAAAAGATGCAGATTTGACATCTAGAATAGAGACCAAAGGAGATGATATATTGGCTCAAATAGGAGATAGTTTCAATCTATTTATCCAAAAGATACAAAAACTTTTAGCAGAAACAAAAGTTGGAAGCAATGAAAATTCAGCGATTTCTGAAGAGCTTAGTACAACTACTCTAGAAGTTGGAAAGAGAGTAGAGCAAGAGAGCAAAACTATATCAAATCTAAGCAAAGAGGGAAAAGATTTACATGAAAATTTAAGTGATTCAGCTAATAATGCTAAAAAAGCAGGAGAGTTTTTACAAACCTCAAATGATATATTAAATGAAGTAAAAAATGATATTGAATCTTTACACATGAAGCTAAATGCAACCTCAACCAAGGATATTGAATTGGCTGATAGATTAAATACAACAAGTCAAAATACAGGGGAGATTAAAGAAGTTTTGAGTGTAATAAATGATATAGCAGACCAAACCAACCTTTTAGCCTTAAATGCAGCCATAGAAGCTGCAAGAGCAGGTGAACACGGACGAGGTTTTGCGGTTGTGGCTGATGAGGTACGAAAGCTAGCCGAAAAAACGCAAAAATCACTTGTAGAGATAAATTCAACAATAAATGTAGTAGTTCAATCCGTTCAAGAGATGAGTCAGGAGATGGACAGTTCTTCAAAAGAGATTTTAGAAATTTCACAAAATGGAGAAGCTTTGAATAAAAAAGTGGAAAAAACAGTTAAAAATATGCAAGAGACTACAGTAATAACCCAAAAAACAATCAATGACTATTTGGTGGCTGCTCAAAAGCTAGAAAATATAGTTAAAGAGTTAGGTCAAATTGATAAACTCTCAAGTAATAATTCAAGAAGTGT
>CAZRAK010000017.1:0-30737 GCA_964598135.1 uncultured Campylobacterales bacterium | reverse complement strand
TACACCTGTGGTGTTTGTATTACTTACTGTGATATCAGCCAAAGCACCTGTTGTGATAAATAGTATGATTGCTGTACTAAAAAGCAACTGTTTTATTTTAAACATGAATGGTTTCATATGTATTTCCTTTATGCTATTTTTGCATTTTACTTTAGATTATACGCATAAAGAGGCATTAAAGATATGACATTTGAGCTCATTTTTATATTAATTAGTTAAAATTAAATTTTAATATAATAACTTATCTTTTTTACTCAATGTTAAGCTCCATAAGAGTATTATTAACCAATTGGTTAGTTAAAAGGAGAAATAGTGGCAAGACGATTTAAGAAGAGAGATGCAAAGGCATCAAAAAATTTGATACTAAAATGTGCAATAGAGCTTTTTTCAACAAAGGGGTATGGCTCTACATCAATGGATGAACTAGCAAAAATGTGTGATTTAAATAAGGCTATGATTTTTTACTACTATAAAACTAAACAGGGTTTGTATGAAGCGGTTATCATCCAAATACTTGATGAGATATATAACACTATTATAAAAGAAAATGCAACTCTTGACAAGCCAGTAGATGAATTAGAGAGTTTTATAAGAACATATGCTTCATTTGCTTGCTCTCACCCATATTTACCATCTTTGCTTTTAAGAGAGCTAAGTGATAGTAGTGCAAAGATGCCAGAACATCTTTTTTTTCATATGAGAAAACTTTTTACTCTTTTTATAGAGATATTGGATAAGGGTGTCAAACAAGGCTATTTTGACGATGTAATTCCAATGATAGTTTACTTCATGGTACTTGGAACTCTAAATCTCATGGTGACAACTAAATCACTTAGAGTAAAAGCGAACAAAATTAACAATATAGATACATGTGCAGCTTGCAATATAGATGAAATTTCAACATATTTGATAAAAAAGATAAAAAAAATGTTAAGGGAGGGGTGATGAAAAACTTTTTAATCTTAGTTTTTATTATAGCTACGATTAGCTTGCAAGCAGTAACAATAAGTGAACTTTTCAGCGCAATTAGAAAACAACCATCTGCAAAGATTGATGAGATAAGCTCAAAAATGGCTCAAATTGCACAAGATAGAGTTAATGCAGGGTATTATCCAAAAGTGGATTTGTTTGCAAACTACACACACTATAATACTCCAACAAATTTGATACCACTTGACCCTGATGATAGTGCAAAACTTGCGGGCAAATCAATTCCATTTTCTCAAACAATACAAAAAATAGGAGTAGGTGTGAGTATCCCTTTGTTTATAAAAGAGCTTAGTGATTTGAGTAAAAAAGCAAAATATCTTGCAAAAAGTGCAACTCTGAAAAAAGAGTTAAATTTTTATCAAAATGAGGCTTTGATTTTAGGTTTTAATGCAACATTGGAGTATTTAGATAATCTACTTTTATCTCTTAGGGCTACACAAAAATCTCTACTAAAAACAAAAAAAGATTTGCAGATTTCAGTAAGTTTGGGAAGAGTGCCAGGAATTGCGATAGATAAGATAGATGAAAAGTTAAACCAACTTGATATCTCTATAAATAATGTAGATATCAAAAAAGCAATCCTTATCTCAAATATAGAGAACCTAACAGGCATAGAGATAAAAGAGTCTGCAAAAATGAGACTTATAAGAGATGTAAAAAAAGGTGAAATATTTGCACTAAAACCTTTGCAAGAAGCCATAAATGCCTCTATGAGTGATTTAAAAGCAACAAAAGCAAAAAGGTATTATCCAAAAATTGCACTTAATATTATGTGGAGTGAAAATTATACACAAAACGATTCAAGACTAGGTAATAGTGTGCACAAAGGGTATGGCTACTATCAATTAGGAGTTAGTATGCCACTTTACAATAGAAGTGAAGATGTAGATATACAGCTAAAAAAGATTGCTGTCATGAAAGAGGGAATGAGACTTAAAAAAATCAAACAAGAGATAAAATCACAAATCAAGGCTTTGCGAAAAGAGTTGATACTCTTAGAGAAATCTAAAAAATTAAAGAGAGTAAATATAGAAAAAAGAGAGGATTTGCTTAAGTATGCAAAAGTCTCATTTGATGAAGGAAGAATGAGTGAAGAGAATTATTTAACCTATGAAGACGGAGTTCTTAGCGCAAAATCTAGTTATTATGAAACTCTATCTCGTAAGTGGCAAGATATAGCAAAACTTGCAGTAATTTACGGAAATGATTTAAAGGGAGTGGTGAGATGAAAAAGTTTTTAATATACATAACTATACTATTCATCATAGCAGTTGCAGTAGTTGGTGGATTGAAAGTGATAAATAAGAAAAAGGAGGCTGAAGCTAAAATACCCGTAGCAGTGACATATGGCATGAATGTAAGAGTACTTGAGCCCAAGATAACAAATTCAATATTGACCCTGCCTTACTTGGCTTTAACAAAAAGCAATGATGATGTGAAGATAAGCTCACGAGTGAATGCTAGGATAAAATATATAGCAAAAAGTGGAGATTTGGTTACAAAAGGTGAAACAGTAGTTAGAATTGACGATAAAGAGCTACAAACCCAGATAAAATCATTGAACCTAAATATAAACTCCTTAAAATCACAGCTAAATTCAAAACAAATTGCATTGAAGAACCTTAGAAATATACATGCAAGAACTAAAAAATTGCTTAGTGTCAAGGGTGCTTCGCAAGAAGAGTTTGATAAAGAGATTACAAATATTGAAGTAGCTAAATCAGGAATTGATACACTAAATTTTAAAATCCAAGAGCTATATGCCAATAAAGCATCAATAAATAATATGCTCTCATATGCAACTATAAAATCGCCTGTAAATGGAGTAGTCACAAGTCTTGCAAATGTTGGAGATGTCGCCTTGATGGGTAAGCCACTCATCAGTATAAGTGTGAAATCAAATAGTTATTTACTCGTCAGATTACCAGCTAGCATAGAAGCAAAAGCGATAATTTACAATAAAAAAGTTTATCCGCTTAGTGCATTAAATACAACTAACAATGGGCTTTTAGAGTATTTAGCAAATATAGATGAAAGTCTAGCTAGCAATCAAACTATAAGTATAGATGTAATTATTTTTAATGCAGATGGTTACAAACTTCCTCATGATGCCATCTTAAATAGAGATGGAAAAAGTTATGTATTGATTGTCAAAAGCGGTAGAGCAGTTCCTAAAAAGGTCAAAATAGTGGCTAATGGAGAACAAGGTGTGATAGTTCAAGGCGTTAATGCAAATGAGAAAATAGTAGTTGCAAAACAAGACATACTGCTAAGACTTCTTGGCGGGACAAAAGTAAGAGCTATAAAGGAGAGATGATGTTATTTGAATACTTTTATAAAAGACCTTATCTTCTTTATAGCTTGATAGCTGGGTTTTTTATCATGGGAATTGTTGGCTTGACAACTTTGCCTAAAAATCTCTTTCCTGATGCAAATCCTGCCAAAATAGTTGTAATCACAAAAGTACCTGGGGCTACGGCAAAAGTTGCGGCTAGTACTGTATCAAAACCGATAGAAGCTGAACTTTCAAGACTTGGACAAGTGAGTGATGTAAGTAGTGTAAATGTGGCAAATATGTCGATAGTTAGTGTAGAATTTGGCTACAAAAAGAGTTTAAATGCAGCCGTAGTTGATGTTGCAAATGCTCTAAATATAGCAAAAGCCAAGATACCCTCAAGTCTAAATCCTGCAATTTATATGGCAGGGGATTTTACTTTACCAGTTGATATTATCGCTCTTAGTCCAAAAAATTCCTCTATCAATCTTGATGAAATTAGAAAAATAGCTGATAGTTTTATAAAGCCACACCTTTTGAGTAATAAATCTATCGGAAATGTTGAAGTTTTTGGCGGATACCAAAGTTCTATAAATGTTGAAATTGACCCTTTTAAAGCTAAAAAATATGGAGTTGATTTTGCAACAATTTCAAAAGTTATTTTAGCACAAAATAAGGATATACCAGTTGGTTTTATCAAAGGGAACAATAGCTTTTATACTGTAACAATTTATGGCGAAAAAGATAATGTTTTAAACTTAGAAAATCTAATTATAAAACCAAATGTAAGATTAAAAGATGTAGCAGATATAAAATGGGGCTACCAAAAAAGGACAAGCGGATATATAGGAAATGGTAAAGATGCTATCGCTTTGTCTATCCAAAGGGCACCTGGTGGGAGTGTACTTGATGTTAGTAAAGCCGCAAGAGCAGAGATGGCAAAGTTAGAAGTAAAGTATCCAAATATAAACTTTGAAATAAGTGACACCCAAAGAGATTTGATAGAGCAAGCAAATACAAATATGCTTGAGGCTCTAAGAGATGCGGTTATCTATACCTTGCTTGTTATCATGCTCTTTTTAGGGAATTTTAGAGCTATTATAGCAGCAGGTCTCTCAATTCCTATGGTTTTTTTTACAACAATAGCGATTATATGGCTGATGGGAGGAGAGTTAAACATAGTTATCTATACAGCGATTATACTAGCACTTGGAATGTTGACAGATGATGCGGTAGTAGTACTTGAAAATATAGAGAGACACTTGGTAAAGAATAAAGAAGATTTACAAGCGGCGATAAAAAATGGTACAAAAGAGGTTCTAAGTCCAGTATTTGCAGGAACTTTTGCTACTATAGCAATTTTGTTTCCATTGATGTTTGTAGGTGGTTTTCCACAAAAGATTTTTAAACCTCTTATCGAAACTTTGATAATTGCTCTGCTTGTTAGTTATTTTTTGTCTATCACTTTTATACCACTTCTATCAGCTTGGCTTTATAAAAATGGAACAAAAAAAACAAAAATAGAGGTTGCTTTTGAGTGGTTTTACCAACATACCGTAGGAAGACTTGTAATTCCATACATCGGGATATTAAAATTTTCAAATAGTGGTTGGAAAATACCAAGAAGAGTGATATTAACTATTGGCGTTGTATTGTTTTTAGCTTTTAGTCTGAAAAATATTATGCCAACAATCGGTAAAGATGCGATGCCACCTATGGATACAGGTATCATCAAAGCACAAATCGCTTTTAGTGCAAATGGAACAGTAGATGAGGCGGAAAAAAGATTACAGCCATTTTTAAAATGGTTAAATCAGCAACCTTGGACGCTTAGAAGCTCCATAGCTTTTGGTAGTGAACCAGGAGTTCTTAGTTTAGGAAGTGGAAATTTACCAACAGAGGCTGCTATAACCATAAATGCAGTAAATAGATTTGATAGAAAAAAAACATTATGGCAACTTGAAAATATAATAAGACAGAAGTTATCATACCTAGAAGGTATCAAAAGAGATGATGTTTTTGATTTTGGAGCAACAGCACTCTCTAGTATAAAAGCAACTGTTGATTCAAGAATTAGCTCTTCCTCGCTTGAGGGAATGAATGCGTACTCTAAAAAAGTAGCAAATGCCATGAAAACGGTTAGAGGTTTAACCTCGGTTTCGACGAGTTGGGATAAAGACTTTACACAGTATGTTATAGATATAGATAGAAATAAAGCACTAAAATATGGAATTACTCCACTAAATATCGCAATGCAAATTCCTATAAAAGGTGAAGTTGTTTCATTAAATGCAAATTTAGAATCCATGAATACACAGTTTGTGCGAATATATCTCAAGAATAGATTTACAAAAAATCTAGAAACTTTAAAGCTTTTGCCAATTACTACGCAATTTGGAGAAATTCCGCTTTCACAAATAGCTAATATCAAAAAAAGTTTAACTTATGCAAAGATAGAAAGAGATAAAATGCTATACTCTTTAGATGTAAATGGATATCGTGCGAAAAGACCCGTAACTCATTTGACAGACGATACTTTAGAGGCATTAAAAGGTGTAAAATCCAATAGTTTTATCGTGACACAAACTGGAGATATTGCACAGATTAATGACAGTTTTACAAGAATGCTAAAAGCTATAGGCTTGGGTGTTATTATACTAATTATGAGTTTGATAGCAATTTATAGATCTATAAGAATGGCTTTTATCATGATACTTGTTCTTCCTTTGTCTTTGATAGGAGCTTCGTGGGGAATGCTTATGTTTGACAAACCTAGTTGCTTACCTAGCCTTTTGGGGATACTGCTTTTGTTCGGAATTATCATTAAAAATGCAGTTTTGTTGATAGATTTTTATCAAAGAAACGAAAATGAAGGAAAAAGTGCATTTCAAAGTGCACTTGATAGTGTAACAGTAAGATTTCGCCCAGTCATGATGACTGCTTTTGGAACAATAGCAGGTATGATTCCCATAGCACTTGAACAAGCTGTTGGACTTGAAAGGTTAAGCCCACTTGCAGATGTAGCAATTGGTGGGCTTTTGATAGGTACGCTTTTAACGCTTATTTATGTGCCGATGTATGCCTATATATTTGATAAAAAGAGAATTAGGAGTTTATCTTGAAAAAATCATTTGGTTTGTGGAGTGCTATATTTTTAGGTATAGGTTCTATGGTTGGAGCTGGTATCTTTGTTTTATTAGGAGAAGCTGGTGCGGTAGCTGGAAATTTAGTGTGGGTCTCTTTTATACTTGGTGGGATTATTGCACTTAGTGCTGGATATTCACTAGCAAAACTTGCAGTTATATATCCTAGCCGTGGTGGCATGATAGAGTATTTGGTGCAGTGTTATGGAGAAGGCGTTTTTTCAGGTTCAATCTCTATACTTTTTTATATCTCATCATTAGTAGGCATCGCTATGGTTTCTAAAACTTTTGGAGTATATGCTGCACATATGTTTACACAAGATTCTATATTGTATACCAATATGTATAGTATAGCTATATTGTTGTTTTTTGTGTTTATTAATCTTGCTGGAAGTTCATTGATAGCTAAGAGTGAAAATATTATAGTTATAATAAAGCTAAGTATCATAATAGCATTTTCGATTATAGTATTTTTTTATATAAAGCCAGAGTTGCTCTCTTTTAAGGAAGCACCAGCATTTAAAAATCTATTTTTTGCTATATCTTTGACATTTTTTGCATATGGTGGCTTTAGTGTCATATCAAATACGGCAGAAGATATGGCTAATCCAAAAGAGACTATGATGAAAGCGATGATTTACTCTATTTTAATAGTTATGGTTTTGTATATTGCTGTCACTTTTGCAGTATTTGGAAATTTAACATTAAGTCAAATTATAGGGGCTAAGGATTATGCACTTGCGGAAGCTGCAAAACCTCTGTTTGGGCAGATTGGTTTTACAATTATGGCAGTAGCTGCTCTTATATCAACCTCCTCATCTATAAATGCAAATCTATATGCAACCACAAATATAACATACCAAATGGCAAAAGATGGAGATTTACCAAAGATTTATAAAAGAAATGTGTGGCACAGTAGTGAAGGTTTGATAATAAGTACAATATTCTTGATTCTATTTATACTATTTTTTAATTTACAAGAGATTGCAACGATGGGTTCTATATTTATACTATTTATACATGTATTTGTTCATACTGGACATTTTTTGAAGATAGAAAAAACAAAAGCGTCTAAACTAATAGTTGCTTTTTCTATAATATCGTTGATGATAACAATAGTATTGGCTCTTATCTTTACCTCAAAGCATGTTGCAAATATCGGATATTATATAGTTGGTGGATTTTTGTTGTCTTATGTTTTAGAGATATTATTAAGAGTGACAACTAAAAGAAAAATATTAAAACAGACCAAGGAGTTGTGATGAATGAAACAACAAAAGGTGTTGAAGCTTTAAGAAAAGAGATTAGAGGAGAATTAAGAGCAATATTTAGGATGAATATGACATTTGAGGGATGGAGTGTTCCTGAAGTAGATAATAATAAGGCGAAGAAGCAGATTTTAGAGGTGATGCAAGAGGCATTAAATGAATTAAAGAGAGAAAATAAGGAAAACTAAAATGGATGAAATGGTTAGAAATACAATGCTAAAAGATATCAAACCTATGAAGGTTGAGGTTGAAGATTTTATAGAATTATTCAATGAAGGTAAAGCGATTTTACTTGATATCAGGGAGCCTTTTGAAACAGAGGCTTGGAGTGTGAATTTTGCTGTTAAGATTCCATATAATAAATTGCCAGATATGTTAGAAAATTTACCAAAAGATAAAGCAATAGTGTGCGCGTGTCCTATAGAGTATAGAGCTAGCATGGCAAAAGAGTATTTGCGATATAAAGGCTTTGATGCTAAGACCTTAAATGGCGGTTTACTCGTACTGATGGAAAGATTGAAAGGTGGCAAGGCAAAAGATATAAAACTGACTTAAAATTATGAATAATTAAGGATGCAATAGATTCCTTTTCTACTTCTATCTTGATAATTAAACACCCTAAGAATTTATATAAGTTAATAAATATTAACATAATATTTATTAATAAGTAAGAGCTTCGGTGTTATAATTCAATCAAAAGCATCTCTAGTAGTAGGTGCCAAAATTTCAAAAGGAGAAAGTATGAGAAAGGTTTTATTATTGGTTGTGGTAATTGCAACAACTTATTTAATGGCATCAGAAGGTGCCACATTAACAAGAGGATGTGTGGCTTGTCACGGGGCAGATTTTACCAAAGCACCACTTGGTAGAAAGCATCACATCATAAAAGATAGCAAGGCAAGAATTGTGAGTATGATGAAGTATTATCAAAATCCAAAAGAAGAAGATGAGATGGTCATGAAGGGTCAAGTTAAAAATTTAACTGATGCTCAAATAAATACAGTAGCTGATTGGATAGTTGAAGGAACTCCATCAACAGCCAAAGAAGCAGTTTCGCTAACAAGAGGATGTGTGGCATGTCACGGGGCAGATTTTACCAAAGCACCACTTGGCAGAGAGCATCATATTGTAAGAGACAGCAAGGCAAGAATTGTGAGTATGATAAAGTATTATCAAAATCCAAAAGAAGAAGATGAGATGGTCATGAAGGGTCAAGTTAAAAATTTAACTGATACCCAAATCAGTACAGTAGCCGATTATATAGTTGGTTCAAAATAAATAAATGAGGTAGGGTGATATATCCTACCTCTCTCATTTTTGAGCTCAATTTAATAGCATAGACTCTAATTCCTATCTAGCCACTATTTAGCCTCTTTTTTATTTTATAATTCTTTCAGATAAATTACTACAAAGGAGTTACAATGAGTATTTCAAGAAGGAAGTTCTTACAAGGAAGTGTTGCTGCTACGGCGGTTTTAAGTGCTAGTAGTGTTGGTGCAACTCAGCTATTTTCACCAATCAAGAAAATCCCAAGCGCGAGTCATTTTGGTGCATTTTATGCCTTTGTTCAAGATGGCAGGATTATAGATTTGAAGCCACAAGGAAAAGATAGACGCCCTGCTATGATGAAGGCTTTAGTTGATAGAAATTACTCTAATTCTCGTGTAAAGTATCCATATGTTAGAAAATCTTTTTTAGAGGGAAAAACTAATAATAAAGCCTTAAGAGGCAAGGAAGAGTTTGTGCGAGTTAGTTGGGATAAAGCGCTAAAATTAGTGACCAAAAAATTAAAAGAGACTCCTAGGGATAGCATATATAATGGTACAACTGACGGCTGGGCACATCCTGGATTGGTAAATTACTGCCCAACACTAGCTGGTAGATTTTTCAATACCGTAAAAGGTGGTTCAGTCAATATAGATGGCGATTTTAGTGTAGGAGCAGCGCTTAGAACAAATCCAGATATTGTAGGGGATATTGAAGTCTATTCTCTTCAAACTGCACATGAGCAAATACTACCAAATACTCAAGTTTATGTTATGTGGGGAGCTGATCTGTTTAAAACAAATAAGATAGATTTTGCTGTTGCAAATCGTAAAAATGATGATTATTTCATAAAGTATAGAAAATCAGGCATGAAATTTATATCAATTGACCCTATAAAAACACAAACTGCTAAAATGTTTGACGCAGAGTGTATCTATATCAGACCAAACACAGATGTTGCTTTGATGCTTGGAATGATGAATTATCTCTATACTACAAAAAAATATGATAGTGATTTTATCAAAAAATATACTGATGGTTTTGATAAATTTGTGCCTTATCTATTAGGAAAAACTGATGGTACGCCAAAAACTCCTGAATGGGCAGCAAAAATCACAGAAGTTCCAGCATCTAAGATAAAAGAGTTAGCAGATTTATTTGTATCTCATAGAACTTTGATAGCAGGAAATTGGTCAATGCAAAGAGCTCAACACGGTGAGCAAATTCAATGGGGCATAATTACTTTAGCCTCTATGATAGGACAAGTTGGACTTCCTGGCGGAGGCTTTGGCTTTTCATTACATTATGGTGGTGGAGGACAAGCAAGTGCTGGTAAAAGTGGACCTGGAGGATTTTCAGAGGGAAGGAACAGAGTTAAATCAATAATCCCAGCATCAAGAATAAATGAAACACTACTTTATCCTGGTAAAAAAATCAACTTCATGGGTGAAAAATTAGAGTTGCCATATATAAAACTAATGTATGTAGCAGGAGCTAATAATGTTGGTCATCAACAAGATTTAAATGAATTGATAAAAGGTCTTAGAAAACTAGATACACTCATTGTTCAAGACCCTTGGTGGACTCCAACTGCAAAGATGGCAGATATAGTTTTGCCAGCAACTACAACTTTAGAGAGAAATGATATAAGTCTACTTAGTGGTAGTTATTCTGGTGATAAAGTTTATGCTATGAAAAAGGTTGTTGATAATCCATATGAAGCTAAAGATGATTATGAAATATATTCACTTTTAGCAAAAGAGTTTGGAGAAAAACAGTATAAAAAATTTACTGATGGCAAAACAGTAATGGAGCATATAAAAGATTTTTATGCAAGTTCAGATGCTGCAAAAACTATAAGTTTTGATAAGTTTTGGGAAAAAGGCTCAATCGAGTATAAAATTCCAAAAGAGGCTTACAAGTATGTTAGACAAGGAGATTTTAGGAAAAATCCAGTTAAAAATCCTCTAAAAACAGAGAGTGGAAAGATTCAAATATTTTGCAAAAAATTTGCTGATTTTGGATATGATGATTTTAAAGGACATGTTACTTGGTTTGAGCCAGCTGAATACCTAGGAAGTAAATTAGCTAAAAAATATCCGTTGCATCTATTGTCACCACATGCGACATATAGAAAGCATTCACAATTAGATAATACCTGGATAGCAGAACTCTACAAAATAAAAGGAAGAGAGCCTATAAGAATAAATCCAAAAGATGCTAAAAGATATGGTATCGTTCATGGTGATTTAGTTGAAGTTTATAATAGTCGTGGTAAAATCCTAGTTGGAGCAGTTGTGACAAAAGATATAAGAGAGGGAGTTGTGGCTATTGAAGAGGGAACTTGGTACAGTTCTGAAAATCCAATGGTTGATGGAAGCAGAGGCAATAGTGGTCAGCCAAATGTTTTAACATCTTCAAGACCAACATCTCAAGCATCACAATCTTGTACAGCAAATACAGTTTTAGTGGCTATCAAAAAAGCACAAGGTGTGATAAGTGTAAATCAAGCACACTTAATGCCTAAAACTGTAAATATATAAGCATAAAAGGGAGCTAAAATGAAACTTTTTATAACTGTTTTAACAGCTTGCTTGTTTATGGTAAGTTTGCAAGCCAAATCGTATATTTATGTTGAAAAAGGGATAAAGCTCCCTCTTGAAAACCAAAAAATTACCCTTTATAGCGGAGATCCCGTGGATGTGATTTCTAAAAAAGGTGATATGGTAAAGGTGAAGCTAAGTGGTTATATAAGCAAAAATGATAAACAAAAACTTTTTGCTACTAAAAATCTTAAACTGCTATTGGCTGCAACTAAAAAGTCTGGTTTAATAAAAATCAGAGGAAATAGAGGTGTGTTAGAAGCTAAAGTTCAAAAAAAATCTATAACAGATGATATGGATGAGGCGTGGGAAGAGGGTTCAGATCTCTTTTATGATAAGTGCACAAAGTGTCATCATGCAAAAATTGTAGAGCACCATAGTATGCAAGATTGGAATGCCTTGTTTGGAAGCATGAAGTACAAGGCGAAAACTACCAAAAAACAAAATGTAAAAATTTTAAGATTTTTGAGAGCTTTTGCAAAAGATGGGATACTAAAAGAGAGTGATTAAAGAAAAAAGATAGTAAAATTCTCTACTAGGATTTGATATGGATAAGATATTATTAGAGAAATTAAAAACACTAACTGTTCTTTATGCTGAAGACGAAGAGGGAATCAGAAAAAAAATATCTGATTCCCTTAGATATTATGTCAAAGATGTCTTGGAGGCTCAAAATGGAGAGGTAGCTCTTAAGCTCTATCGGGAGCAAAAACCAGATATAATTTTTACAGATATAATGATGCCAAAGATGGATGGAATAGAGCTAGTAAAGACAATTAGAGAGCAAGACAGCCAAATCCCCATCATTATGATTACTGCTCATACCGACAAAGAGTATCTTTTGGGCGTTGTTGATTTACATCTAGAGCAATACATCGTAAAACCAATAAATTTAAAAGATTTGAAAAGCTCGCTTCAGAAGTGTTTGGATATTATAGCAAAAAATCATTCAGTATTAAAAGAGTTGCCAGATGGGTATAGTTATGATTTTGATAGTAAAATTCTCACTTGCAAAGAGGAAGTGATTAGGCTCAGCAAAAAAGAGATATCTTTTTTTGAATTGTTGATTCAAAATAGACATAGAGTAGTAACTTATGCTGAACTTCAAAATTATATATGGCAAGATGAGTTTATGAGTGATGATGCTCTAAAATCTTTAGTGAGAAACATGAGACAAAAGTTTCCAAAAGATTATATAAAAAATCTCTCTGGTATCGGATATAAACTAAATGATAAAATATCTTAAGATAAGATATAAATTTCTTCTTATGGCTCTTCTTGGAGCTACTGCTATTATTTTAATGTCTTTGCTTGCACAAAATATTTTAGAAGATGGATTAGCAAGAGTAAAAGATGTTTTTAAAGATTCTAAAAAAGTGCAAAATATACAACATAATTTTATTATTCCGCTTTTTAAGCTAAGAGAAGCAACACTATCTTTGGTTGTTGCTCCTAGTGGAGAATACAAAAGGAATATCGCTATTAGCCTTACTCCCATGGTTGAAGCTTTAGACTACTCTTTTAGTACACTTGATTGTAATATGAAAGATATATGGGAAAATTACAAAAAACTTATCTTTGTAAGAAATGGATATAAAAACTATAAGAGATTTGTTTATGTAACTGATGGATATATCAAACAAGATTATAAAACAGGCGCTTTTATGCACACCAAAAGTGTGGAGAGAAAACAGTTTTATATATTGATATCTAAATTAAAGAAACTTCAAGATTCTCAACTAGAAAACTCATATAATACTTTTCAAAAAGCAAAAGTGAGTTTTTCAAAAAAACAGACTATCATAACTACGAGTGCGACAATCGTGATTATTTTAACTCTACTTTTTGGTTTTTTGATTGCTAGAAGT
The DNA here is from genome assembly GCA_964598135.1 of uncultured Campylobacterales bacterium. Taxonomy (GTDB): domain Bacteria; phylum Campylobacterota; class Campylobacteria; order Campylobacterales; family Sulfurospirillaceae; genus JAADIZ01. The sequence continues at coordinate 17,324 of CAZRAK010000017.1, read as the reverse complement.
ATAGTATTTTCTATGGAGAGCGTGCAGCTTGGACTTGGCAAATTTTTTGATTTATTGGGTCGTAAGATAGATAAAGATGAAAAGATAAAGATAGAGTTAAAAAGTACAGATGAATTTGGAGAAATGGCAAAGAGCATCAACACAAATGTTGAGATTTTGAGAGAAAAACTGAAAAAAGATATAAGACTAATAGAAGATGCAACGAGTGTTGTGAGTGATCTTAAAAAAGGAAATTTGGATAGAAGATTGGTTGAGAATGCTAGTTCTAGTGAATTAAATCGGCTCAAAGAAGTGATGAATCAAATGCTAGGAAATCTTGAAGAGAGAATTGTTTTAGAAATTAAAGAGAGAACAAAACAAGAGCAGTTGCTTATCCAACAAAGCAAATTAGCCTCTATGGGAAATATGATAGGGAATATTGCTCATCAATGGCGACAACCTCTTAGTGAGATAAATGCAGTTTTGATGAATATGCAGGTGAAAAAAGAGCATAATGATTTGAGTGATGAAGCTTTTGAGCAAAGCATACAAGAGTGTGATATTATACTTTCACATATGTCAAATACCATAAATGATTTTCAAAATTTCTTTAAGCCATCAAAGGAAAAATCACGATTTAGTCTTCAAATAGAGTGTAAAAATGCTAGTTATATCATAGAGGCCTCTTTGAAATATAATAATATAAGTTTTGAAATTGATATAGAGCAAGATTGTCAAATTTTTGGCTATCCAAGAGAGTTTTCACAAGCTATTTTAAATATATTATCCAATGCAAAAGATGTTTTAGTGGAGAGAAAAATTAAAAAACCTTATATAAAACTAATCCTGAAAAAAGGAAAAAAATATGCTCTTGTGAAAATAGAAGATAATGCTGGTGGTATAAAAGAAAATATATTAGAAAGGATATTTGAGCCATATTTTACAACCAAACACGCAACTCAAGGGACAGGAATAGGGCTTTATATGAGTAAAATCATCATTGAAGATAATATGCATGGATATATTGATATGCAAAATGGAAAAAATGGTGCAATTTTCACTATAAAGCTCATGCAAGAAATTTTATAAATATAATTAGTATATAAAAAATGATATAATTTCAACAAAGATTGTTGAAGGGTCAAGTTTGGAGACGCTACTAAGTCAAGAATGGGTGAAAATTGTAATTGTTATACTTGCTGGATTTTTGATAGGCTTGGATATCAAAACTCATAGGATTAAAAAAGATTCAGCCAAAGAGATTGGTAGTGTTAGGACTTATGCTTTTATCGCTTTGTTGAGTTATGTTTTTTATAAGATTGATATCTATCTTTATTTGATTGGTTATATCGCAATTACTGCACATTTTCTACTCTTTTACATGGAAAAATTAAAAGATAAAAAAAGTGGAATTTTACTATTTTTATTGACATCTTTAGTTTATACTTTTGGTGTGATTATCATCAAATTTAATGCTTGGTTTTTAATAGTTGTGTTTATTGCTATAGTTTTTATATCAAATTTAAATAAAAGACTCAAAAAGTTTTATAAAATATTTGATGAAACAGAGATTGAAACAATCGCAAAAGTTGTATTACTTAGCGGCGTGATTTTACCACTACTTCCACGAACAAATATACACGAGCTCATACCCATCTCATTTTTCAAAGTTTGGTTGGCTGTTGTCATTGTATCCATGTTTTCGTATGTTGGCTATATTCTCAAAAGATATATCTTTAAAGATAAAGGATATTGGCTTACTGGGATTTTAGGTGGGATTTACTCTAGTACGGCTACCACTATAGTTTTAGCTAAAAAGGCAAGAATGAGCAAATCTGTAGATTTGTTTGTCTCTTCAATTATCATCGCAACTGCGGTTATGTACCTGAGATTACTTGGTATTGCTTATGCTTTTAATCTTAACATTGCTACAAAATTGACTATCCCATTTGTTCTTTTGGCACTTTTAACATCATTAATATCTATGTTTTATTATCATAGAGCAAGAAGGGATTTGAATTCAAATTTAAATGAGGAAGAAGATCAAAATCCACTTGAACTTGGCACAGCATTTTTATTTGCATTTTTATTTATTTTAATGGCATCCTTGACCCACTTTGTTTTAAGTAGATATGGAGATTTAGGATTAAATATACTCTCTTTTATCGTGGGCTTTACAGATATAGACCCATTTGTTTTATCGATTTTATCATCAAAATTTAGTGTTACAGCTTCGGGAGCTACTACAGCTATTTTAATAGCAGCAGGAAGTAATAATATCTTAAAAGCTTTTTACTCTTATATATTTGCAAAAAATAAAATAGGAAAGATAAGTGCTGCTGTCTTATTGCTTTTAGGTGCATTAACTATAGGTGCAGGTTTTTTAGTATAAAGTATCATGAGTGTAATTTTTTTTTTGGAGTTTAATTGAAATTTCATAGAGCTTATATTGAGATAACAAATATATGTGGGTTAGAGTGTAGCTTTTGTCCAACAAAGACAAAGCCCAAGACAACGATGGAGTTGGATTTTTTTGAAAAGATATTGACCCAAATTTCACCATACACAAAAGAAGTAGCTCTACATGTGATGGGTGATCCACTTACCTTGTCAAATTTATCAGATTTTTTAGATATTGCTCAAAAATTAAAAATTAAAGTGATGATTACGACAAGTGGAGCATATTTACATTTGCATAAAAATCTTTTTCATAAGAGTGTAAGACAGATAAATATTTCACTAAATAGTTTTAATAAAAGTAGCATGAAGCACTCATATGATGAGTATATGAACGAGATTTTAAAGTTATGTGACAAGAGGGAAGATGATGAGGTTTTTATAAATCTAAGACTTTGGAATTTGGATATTCGTGGAAGCGAAAATAGATACAATAGACAAATTTTCAAAAAACTATCATCGCATTTTCATATCAAATTTGATGAAGATTTGATTTTAAAACCACCCAAATCTATAAGATTAGCAAAGAAAATTTTAGTACATTTTGATAGCTATTTTCAGTGGCCTAGTCTTCGCAGCCAAAATAGAACAGATGGGTATTGTCATGGATTGATTTCACAAATCGCAATACTTGCAGATGGTACAGTAGTCCCTTGTTGTCTTGATGGCGAAGGGGTTATAAATCTAGGAAATATCCATACAAAAAAATTAGAAGATATCTTAAGTAGCAAAAGAGCCAAAGATATAGTAAAAGGTTTTAAAAACACTAAAGCAAAAGAAGAGTTTTGTCAAAAGTGTAGATACAAAGATAGGTTTATAGCCAAATAATACCTGTATTTTGATATAATTAAGTATCAAAGCAGAGGAAGTATAAATGGACTTGGTACTAAATTCACCGCTAGATATGCATCTTCATCTAAGAGATGGGGATATGCTTAAAACCGTTTCACCTCTTAGCTCTTATAGTTTTTCAGGTGCGATTATTATGCCAAATCTTGTTTCACCAATCACGACTATTAAGGGTTTAAAAGAGTATAAACAGAGGATTTTAAGCTCTATTGGCATAGATACTTTTGAACCGCTTATGACACTTTTTTTTAAAAAAGAGTATACATATGAGTTTTTAAAAAAAACAAAAAAGTATATAAGTGGTATAAAATTATATCCGACTGGCATTACGACAAATTCACAAGGTGGAGTCAGTAGTATGGGCGTAGAAGATTTAAGAATGACACTTGAAGCTATGAGTGAGCTATGTATCCCTCTTTTGGTGCATGGTGAAACAGATGGTTTTGTGATGGATAGAGAAAAAGAGTTTGGAAGTATTTATATACAACTTGCCAAGAGTTTTCCAAAATTAAAAATTATAATGGAACATATCACCACAAAATATAGTGTAGACTTACTTGAAAAATATGAAAATTTATATGCAACTATCACTCTTCATCATCTTTTTATTACACTAGATGATGTGGTAGGTGGTATGCTAAATCCTCATCTGTTTTGTAAACCAATTGCCAAAAGACCAGAAGATAAAAAGGCTCTTTTGAAAGTAGCACTATTGGCTCATCCCAAAGTGATGTTTGGTAGTGATTCTGCTCCTCATCTTGTAAGTAAAAAAGAGAGTTGTGGCTGTGCAGCTGGTGTTTTTACAGCTCCAATTGCTCTACAAGCTTTAGTTGGACTTTTTGAAGAGCACGGAGCATTAGAAAACTTACAGGCATTTGTGAGTGATAATGCAAGAGTTATTTATGGTTTTACGCCTGTAAAAAAAGATATAATTTTACAGAAGATACCTTTTAAGATTCCTAATTTATATGGAAATGTTGTGCCGATGTTTGCAGGAGATGAACTGTCTTGGAGCATAAAAAATGTCATATAAAATACTAGTACTTGAAGATAATCAACTTTTAGCGGATACTTTAGAAGAGTTTTTAAGCGATAATGGATATATTATAAAAGTTGCCACTAGAGGTGAAACAGCACTTAATCTTAGTTTTAATGAGCATTTTGATCTGTTTTTGTTAGATGTAAAAGTTCCAGATATTAGTGGATTTGATTTTTTAGAAGGGATGAGGAGTGCAGGATTTAATACTCCTGCAATTTTCTTGACATCACTTAGGGATAAAGAGAGTTTACATAAGGGTTTTGAGCTAGGTGGAGATGACTACATCAAGAAGCCTTTTGAATTAGATGAATTGCTTTATCGTGTCAAAGCGGTTCTTGCTAGGGGTAAAAAGATAAAAGATATGCTAAAAGTTGATAAACACTTTACCTTAGATATAAAAAGAAAGAGATTGTTAAAAGATGGCATAGATTTTGATTTAAACCTTAAAGATTTTCAACTTTTAGAGATATTACTACTTGAGAAAGGTAAAGTTATCACAACCGAAATGATATCAGAGAAATTATGGGAAAATGAGGTTGCAAATGTAGGCTCTATTCGTGTTTATATGACAAATCTAAAGAAAATATTTGGAAAAGATTCAATTTCAAACATAAGAGGCATCGGGTATAGATTTGAAAAGTAGTGAGAGCAAACTTCTAATTTTAAATACGATTTTTATAACATTTTTTGTATTTATTGCTTCTTTTTGTCTATTTATATTGATGACAATAAAAATTTCAATAATGATGAGATTAATGCAGTTTTTTTTGATTATGACGGTTATCATTATATTTTCTTATTTTTTATCAAAGTTTTTATTATTTCGTTTATTTGAAACTAACAATCTCTTAGACTTGCTTTTAAAAAATACACTGCATGAGTTAAATATCCCCTTGTCTGTCATAAAAGCAAATACACAAATGTTAAAACTAAAAGAAAAAGATAAGAAAGTTATACAAAAACTAGAAAGAATAAATAAGGCGTGTAGTGAACTTTATGGTTTGTATGAAGATATAGATTATTATATAAAAAAAGAGAGGAGAGCAGATATAAGAGAGGATTTTGCGTTAGATAATTTACTTGAAGCAGAAGTCGAGAAATTTAAAAATCTATATCAAGATATTGATATATCTCTAGGGCATACAAACCTTCAAGTTTTTATGGATAAAAGAGGATTTAGGAAGGTTATCAGCAATTTATTATCAAATGCATTAAAATATAACAGGGATAACAATCGAGTTGAAATTTATCTAAGCGGGAAAAGAGTTGTTATACAAGATTATGGAATAGGCATGAATGAGTCAGAGTTGTTTATGGTTTTTAATAGATATTATCAAAGCAAGAGTGAAAATAGAGGTTTTGGTATAGGATTAAACATAGTAAAAACATTTTGTGATGAAAATAAAATCTTTATAAATATCCAATCAAAGCCAAATGTTGGAACTAAAATTAGCTTAGATTTAAGTAATTCGATATAATGATAGAAAAATGAGAAATGGAAGTAAAATGGAAATAAAGTTCGAAGATTTTTTTAGAGAATTTTTAGATGAGCTTGAACCTAGTTATATAGAGTATTTTTTTATAATAAGTGCTAAGTGTGATATTGATATGGATGAAAATATTGCAAAAAATATTGCTACAAATTTTTTGGAAAATCTTTCTAAAGATAGGTTTGAAACAAAGGCGATTACTAGTTTAAAGCTCTTAGAGTTGCAAAGAAAAAGCACCAAAGTTGATTTTTTATTAAATAAAAGTACGCTCTATATATATGAAAAATTTATAGAATTTATGAAGAAAAAAGATGAAAATTCTTTAACTCTTATTGAAAAATTAACGCAACATTTGAAAAATTTTTATAATTTGGTTGAAAATAATATCGATGAGAATATAGAAAATTACAGCTCTAAAGTTGGATTTGGATATCAAAATCAAGTTTATTCTAGCAACAATATACTAAAAATATTTCAAAAAATGAAAGAAAATGGAAAAAATATACGATTCATGAATTTGTATCAAGGGATTCCTATCAGTTATGAAGGTAAAATAGTAGAGATTGATGATGAATCTGTTGTTTTTGAGATAGAAAATGAGCTTCAAGAGATAGCTATGAAGCTTGAAGGTAAAGCCTACATGATAAAAAATGAATATCTTAATAGGTATATCAAGGCTGATATCTCATATAGTAATTTTTCAAATAAAACTATAGTTTTAAATAATTTTGTTTATCTTCTAAATTTGCCTGCAATTCAAAGAGAATTTACTAGAATTTATCCTGATGTTTTTGTGCAAGTAACCTTAGAGAGTGAAAAAAATATAGAATTAAAAGGAAACTTGTATGATTTGTCGATGGGTGGATTAGGTTTTATCAGCAAAGACAATGAAGGTTTTTTTATGGGCGCTTATGTAGATATAAAATTTAAACTCACTCTTTTGGATAAAGAGTATGATGTGAGTACAAATGGTGAAATACTAAATATGATAGAGTATATGAATTCATATAGGTATTGCCTAAAAATATTTCCAGATACTAAAAATTTACAAGAGATTCAAAGATATATCAAATCAAGAGAATTGGAAATTATCGATGAGTTAAAAGAAGAGTTAAATAATTATATATTTTGAGATAGTAGACAAATTTCTTGTAAAATTATAGCTTAGAGGACAAATCCTCCCATTGGTCTGAGCCCCACACTATAGTTTTACAAGAAGTCTAGTGGGTTTTCACAAGACATTTGCTAAACAAATCCCTTGTGAAATTTTACATTCCGCCTTGTTTTTTCATTCTGTTTTCTAGTTTTCTTCCAGCAATTGACATTGTAAATGTAATTCCAAAATATATAGCAGCCACAACTAGCCAGGTTTCAAATGGTGAAAATGTATTTGCAACAATTTCACGACCTACTTTAGTTAAGTCTGTAATTGAGATAACAGAAACTAAAGATGAATCTTTTACAAGAGCTATCATTTCACCAACCAAAGTTGGAAGTGCTCTTTTTAAAGCCTGAGGCATTACGATATTGACCATTGTTTGAACATAGTTCATGCCAAGTGATTTTGCTGCTTCAGTTTGACCAATATCTATAGACTGTATCGCTCCTCTTAAAACTTCAGCTATGTAAGCTCCATAAAATAGACCAAGGGATATGGCTCCAGCATAGAATCTCTCTATATCAAAAATGGTAGCTATGATAAAGTAGAAGATAAAGATTTGTACTAAAAGAGGTGTTCCTCTAATAACTGCGATATAAAAAGTAGCTATATCTTTTAAAAAATAGTAATTTGAAATTCTCATAAATGCTAAAAATGAGGCTAAAATAAATGCTATAACCAACGCTAAACCCGAAACTTTTAGTGTAATAAACAAGCCATCTAGCAATGGTCCAGGTTTCCACACTGCATATGAAAGAAGATTATCATCTTCATATACATCATTATTATTTCGAACTAGAACTTTATAGTTACTAGATATTTTAAAATTTTTAATCCCTTTTTCACCTTGTAATTTAATATATCCATTATTTATACTAACTTTTCCATCGAATGGCGCTTGAATAGTATTAATTTGTTTGTATGCAAAGTATTTAGGCACACTATTCCATTTCCAAATATAGTTCATATTTGAAGATGCAATAAAAAGGGCATATCCTATAAGTATGAAAAAAACTACGGCCACAATGTGACCGAAAGTTTTATTTTTTAATATTGATTTTTGTTTTTTTGACAAATTACATTACCTTTTTTTGCCACTTAACACTTTTAAACCATTTGTCATAGATTTTTTTATAGATGCCATCGTGTTTTGCTTGGTTTAAAAAATTATTTAGCCAGTTAAGAAAATCAGGATCGCCTTTTCTAACAGCCCATCCTAATGGTTCGTATGTTAATGGTTTATCCAAAAAAGCAAGTTTTCCTTTGCCTTTTGCAGCATAAAAAATAGCATTGTATGGTTTATCATATACAAATGCATCTGCTCTACCATTCATAACTTCTTGTACAGCGTCAGCTTCAGTATCAAATGTTCTTATTTTTGCGTGTTTAAACATTTTTCTTGTTGCAATTTCTCCTGTAACACCCAATTTTGTAACAACTGTGTTTCCAACTTTATCTATATCTTGCCAAGTTTTCCCAGCATATTTTTTATTTGCAAGAATTGTTTGACCAATACTAATATATGGATTTGCAAAGTTAATTTTTAAGTTTCTTTTTTGAGTAACTGTCATACCAGAAGCAATTATATCATACTTGCTAGTAAGTAAACCAGCAATTATTCCATCCCAAGCTGTTGGAACAAGTTTGAGTTTAACGCCCATAGCTTTTGCCATAGCTTTCATCATATCAACATCAAATCCTATGATTTGACCCTGTTTGTCTTTCATCTCAAAAGGCATATATCCAGCCTCTAGCCCAACTCTGAGTTCACCTCTTTGTAAAATCGTATTTAGCGTAGATTTTTGCCATAAGCCGATATCATCAGCAGCCAAATTAAGTCCTAGCATTATAAGTAATGCAGCTATAATTTTCTTCATATTTTCTCCTTAAAATTTTTTATATTAATGTGTTAATATCTCTTTTAAAAATTTCTTAGCTCTATCAGTTTTTGGATGTGAAAAAAATTCTTCGGGAGTTCCTTCTTCGAGTATTTCACCTTCATCCATAAAAACTATTCGGTTACTCACTTCTTTTGCAAAGCCCATTTCATGAGTTACGCAAACTATAGTATAGTTCTCTTTTGCCAAGCTTCTCATAACATCCAAAACGCCACCTATCATCTCTGGATCAAGTGCACTTGTTGGTTCATCAAAAAGCAAAATTTTTGGCTTCATGGCAAGTGTTCTAGCGATTGCTACTCTTTGTTTTTGTCCACCACTTAATTCATTTGGATAGCCTTCAGCTTTTTGCACAAGCCCCACTTTTTCTAAAAGCCTAAGACTCTCTTCTTTCGCATCATGCGTTGAAGTTTTTTTGACTTTTGTTTGTGCGATAGTTATATTTTCTAAAATAGTTAAGTGAGGAAAAAGGTTGAAATGTTGAAAAACCATACCAGTTTCAGCTCTAAGTTCATTTAATTTGGTATTTTTCGCATATGCATCCATGCCATCAACTACCAGTTCACCATTGTCTATATCTTCTAGCCTGTTGATACATCTTATAAGAGTTGATTTGCCACTCCCACTAGGACCACAAACAACTACAATCTCACCTTTTTTTACTTCAAAATTTATGTTTTTAAGTGCATGAAAATCTCCAAAAAATTTATCGATATTTTTCATACTTACTATAGTGTCCATCTGAGCCTTTCAGTTTTGCGTGATTTGTAATTTTAGCAATTATAACTAAAATTAAAGTAAAGATTTTATTAAAATTGCATATTTGTTGCTTATTTTTTAAAAAACTATAGATTTTGGGTAATTTTAGATAAAATTATATTTTAAAACAATTTGCAAGTAAGAGTCTATTTTTGTGAGGTAAGGAATGGTTAGATAGTGAGGCATAAAATAAGAGAGTACGGTGCTGATTTTTCACTTTTTTTAGTAGCTCTAGCTTGGGGTGGTACTTTTTTTATTGTTCAAGATGCAGTTAGTAAAACTCCTGTGTATATATTTTTGTTTTGGAGGTTTTTTTTCTCTTCTTTGTTGATGGCTCTCATATCTTACAAAAAAATCTTAAAAATCGATTTACCAACTCTAAAAGCAGGCTTAGTTTTAGGACTTTTTATGTTCACGGGTTTTGCTTTTCAAACTTTTGGTTTGACTTTAACTCTCTCATCTACTGTAGCATTTCTAACAGGATTAAATGTCATAATAGTTCCTTTTTTACTATATATAATTTTTAGAAAAAGTGCATCTATTTACTCTATTATCGGAGCTGTTATCGCCTCTTTTGGATTATATTTTTTGACAAGTGGTGGAAAATTGGGTTTTGGTATTGGTGAAACTTATGCTTTTATATGCGCTTTTGCTTTTGCCTTTCATATAGTTTTTACCGATAGATTTTCTAAAAAATATGATGTTCTTTCATTAGTCACTATTGAGCTTTTTGTGGTCGCAGTATTCTCATTTTTTGCATCTTTGATATTTGATAAAAGTATCATTCCCCCACATATAGATTCAGTATTTATTGAAGCTATGGTTTCAACTGTCTTGTTTGCAACTGTTTTTGCATTTGGTATTCAAACTGCCATGCAAAGATATACAACTCCAGCCAAAACTGCTATAATTTTTACACTAGAGCCTGTGAGTGCAGGAGTATTTGGGTATTTTTTTGTAGGTGAACTTTTGACTTCTATACAATTAGGAGGTGCTTTTTTGATACTCTTTGGGATGCTTAGTGCAGAGCTTGGAACCTATTTTAGAGATAGAAGACGCAAAGAGTATATATGCTAAAGCAGATATTTATAGCTGTGTCTATTGTGTTTTTATTTGTAGCTTGCTCTTTAAAAAGAGATATAACTTTTTCAATTCCATATAAAGTAATCATAAAAACAAAAAATCTAGCCATAGCAGATGGAGGATTTCTAACAAAAGCAGATAATTATAAGAGTTTAGAAGTATTTTCAGCTGGAAAAATAGTATTGCATGTAGAGTTAAGTGAAAATGCTTGCATAAATAATGTTTGCACAAATAGATTGGATTTTAATAAAAGAGTTTTTGGTTATAGGTATTATAAAAGTTTCCTTGATGATATTTTAGATAGAAAAGAGATTTATGATGGAAAAAATAGTATAAAAATCAAAAAGGGCTTCGAGCAAAAAATAAAAACAAAAGATTTTGATATCATATACAAAGTAGATGCAAAAAGTCTCTACTTCAAAGACAAAACAAACCACATACTACTAAAACTAAGGAGATTGTAAAATGAAACTACAGAGCAAAGCTCGTGCTTCAGTCGCGAGGAATTTAGAAGGGGCTTTGCTCCTACTAAAGGGGACAATAAAATGAAATTTGTTGGTGCACATGTAAGTTCAAGCGGTGGAGTTTTTAATGCTCCTTTAAATGCTGTGGAAATTGGTGCTAAAGCTTTTGCACTTTTTACAAAAAATCAAAGACAATGGGTTGCAAAATCACTAGAAAATGAAGTTATATCTAAATTTAAAACCAATCTTGAAGCCTCAAAGATTTTACCAAAGTATGTTTTGCCTCATGATAGCTATCTCATAAATCTAGGGCACCCTGAGGTGGATAAAAAACAAAAGTCACTTGAGGCTTTTATAGATGAGATAGATAGATGCGATAGACTAGGGCTTGATAAATTAAACTTTCATCCAGGAAGCCATTTAAAGCAAATAGGTGAGGAGGAGTGTCTTGAGAATATAGTTAATTCCATGAACGAAGCTATAAGAAAAACAAAAAATGTAAAGCTTGTTATAGAAAATACAGCAGGTCAAGGAAGTAATTTAGGTTACAAATTGGAACACTTAGGTTTTTTGGTTGAAAACTGTATAGATAAAGAGCGTGTAGGAGTTTGCTTGGATACTTGCCACTTTTTTACCTCAGGATATGATATAAGAACAAAAGAGACTTATGAAGAATCTATGAAAAAATTTGATACAATAATTGGATTTGAGTTTTTAGCAGGTATGCATCTAAATGATTCAAAGCCAGATCTTGGCAGTCGTGTCGATAGACACGATTCGATAGGAGAGGGCAAAATTGGTTTGGAAGCTTTTAGATTTATCATGAATGATGAAAGAATTGATGATATCCCTATGATACTAGAAACTATAAATAGTGATATATGGCGCCAAGAGATTGAGCTTTTATATTCGCTAATAAAAAAACCTTAAAGGATAAACATGAAGAAGTACATTAAAGTAGCTGGACTACTAAGTTTAAGTGTGGCAACTCTGTTTGGTGCAGGTTACAAAATACCAGAGCAATCGCTAAATGGCATGGCACTAGGAGCCGCATATGTAGCAAATGCAAAAGGAGCTGATGCGAGTTATTACAATCCTGCAAATATGGCATTTAGTCCAAGTGGTTCAGATTTGGAGATAGATTTTACATACATTGGGCTTTCAAAGGTAAAATATACAGATACAACAGGTTTTACAAATGAGTCAAAATCTGAACAATTTTTAGTTCCTACTTTTCATTATATGTCCCCATTTGTAGATAATTGGAGATTTGGTTTATCACTAGTAGCTCCAGGCGGACTTTCAAAAAGATGGGAAGATGCTTATGCAAAAGCAACGGCAAAAGAGTTTACTTTAAAGATATTTGAACTAAATCCAACTGCTAGTTATAAAGTAAATGATAAGTTTGCTATTGGTTTTGGTTTAAGAGGAGTTTATACGGATGGTATAGTCAGAAGTGATGCAAATGGAGTTGGTGTTAATTTAACAAGAGATATGACAGGAGATTCTATTGATTATGGATATAATTTAGCATTATCATATAAACCAATTGAAAATGTAACAATATCTTCAACTTATCGCTCAAAAGTTAATCTAACTGTAACGGGTAATGCAAATTTAGTAAGCCCAACAACAGCCACATATGATGGTTTTGCTAGTGTTACAATACCGCTACCCGCAGCTCTAAATCTAGCTATTGCGTATACTATCAATAAAACAACTATGGAATTTGTATATGAAAAAACATATTGGTCTGCATATAAAAATTTAGATTTTAATTATTCCTATGCTTTGACTGACCCGTATCTAAAAGCAAAATTTGATGACCCAATCTCAAAAAATTGGAAAGATACAAATACTTACAGAATTGGTGTAACTCACCAATATAGTGACAAATTAAAACTAATGGCAGGATTTGCTATAGACAAATCTCCTGTACCAAGCAATACTCTAGGTTTTGAACTTCCTGATTCTGATGCTAAGCTTTACTCTGCTGGATTTGAGTATAAAGTGAATAATAAGATAAAAGTTGGTTTGGCATACTTATATGATTCCAAAAAAGATAGAACCGTTACAAACAGAACAGCTTCAAGTACTACTGCGCCAAATGGTACTTTTACAAACACATCAGCTAGTTTAATTACTGCTTCATTTAAATACAGGTTCTAGTATGCTCGAGTACAAATATCAAAATTTTTATGAGATTATCGCTAATAATGCTAAAGATAATCCTAAAAAAATCGCTCTATTTATGGATGCCCGTAAGGTCTCCAATCTTAAGCTTAAACTTGATATTGATACTTTTGCTAGATTTTTAGAGTTTAGCGGAATAAAAAAAGGGGATAGAGTTGCTATGATTGTTGGCAACTCTATCGAATTTGTGGTTTCATTTTTTGCTATTACAAAAATTGGGGCAATCGCAATTCCAATCAACACTTTTTTAAAAAAAGGTGAGTTTGAATACATACTAAATGATTGTGAAGCAAAACTTTTGATTTGTGCACCAAATCTTGCAAAAGAGACAAAAGAGCTACTCCATACTACAAAAGTACAAAAGATAGTATGGACTGAGAAATATGATGATTTAGATGAAAATAATTATAGTTTTGCGGAGATGGATGCTACTGCACTTGGAGATGAAGAGCCTGAAAGCTTACCTACGCTAGATGAACTCTCTTGCATAATTTATACCTCTGGCACAACAGGTCACCCAAAAGGTGCAATGCTTAGTTTCAGAAATATCTTGTCTAACTCCATTGGAGCAATTGAAGTTTTTGGAGTTACAAACGAAGACAGATTTGTTGTATTTTTGCCGATGTTTCACTCTTTTACGCTTTCAACTACAATACTATTGCCTCTATTTGCAGGTGCATCTATGGTTATTGTTAAATCAGTTTTCCCTTTTGCAAATGTCTTGAAGCAGGTGCTTTTAAAAAGAGTAACAGTATTTTTAGGAGTTCCAACTCTGTATAATGCACTTTTGAAAGCAAAAATTCCTTGGTATTTTATGTTTTTTAATAAAATCAGACTATTTATCTCAGGCGGAGCTCCCCTTAGTGAAGCTTCATTAAATGAATTTAATAAAAAATTTAAAAAATCTGCTCTAATAGAGGGATATGGTCTTAGTGAGTGCTCACCTGTGGTAGCTGCAAATACATATGAAAAACAAAAAGCTCTCTCTGTAGGGCCAGCATTGCCTGGGTATAAGGTAAAAATTGTAAATGAAGAGATGGTTGAGTTGCCAAATGGTGATATAGGCGAAATCATTGTACAAGGCGACAATGTCATGCAAGGATATTTAAACAGACCTGATGCCACAGATGAGACTGTTATAAATGGTTGGTTAAAAACTGGTGATTTGGGCAAGATTGATGATGAAGGCTATATCTATATAGTTGATAGAAAAAAAGATTTGATTATATCTAAGGGTATCAATATATATCCAAGAGAGATAGAAGAGTGGATAGCAAAATTTGAAGGTGTTGATAGTGCTGCGGTAGTAGGCATAAAAAATGAAGAGAGTGATGAAGAAGTAGTGGCCTTTATACAACCAAAAGAGGATATAAATCTTAATGAGATGGAGATAAAAAAGTATCTTAAATCTCATCTGGCAAACTTTAAACTTCCCAAATCGATATATATAGTCGAAGAGTTACCGAAAAATGCAACTGGTAAAGTCTTAAAAAGAGTCTTAAAAGAGCAGATTGCTAAAGGAGATTTTACAAAATAGTGAGATATTTGATTGATTTTTTAGAAAATAGAGATATTACAAACTCAAAAATTTTTGATTATATAAAATGTTCAAAAGATGAAGCAGTTATACTTAAGTACCTAACAAAAGAGTTTGTAGGTGGTCAAACACAGATAGTTGTAATTGACTTGCTTAAAGCTATATACCCAAATAAAAAATATGATTTTTTAAATTTTTTACCGCTTATCAAAAGCCTAATGGAACAAGGTTGGATTTCGCAAGAAAATCTTTTGCAAATTAGTACTCCTATTGCATCAAATCTTGAGCTTTTAAATAGTAGTATAACACTCACTTCCTCTTTTCTTAAGATATTACAAGAGGGTAATGTTGAGTTGGAGTTACCTGAAATAACTCCATATGTTGACCATTTGGAATATCTAAAAGATCAATTTTCAAGGATAGATTTATATCAAAAACTTTCACATTTAAAACAGAGTGTGACAAGTAACTCCCCAGGAATTGCTAGGATAAAAAATATACTTCAAAATATAGAAAATACAATCAACAAAAGAGTAGAAATTACAAAAGAAGAGATGGTTGTGGACTCTATCTTCAAGGAAAATGACTTAAGCCCAAAAGAACAGCTTATATTTTTAGCACTTTTGAAAGAGGAGTATGCGGGAGAGTATGAGAGTTTAAGAGATATGAATACTTTGATAAATCTAATCAGCTTTGATGATTATGAAAAGATGAAAAATCGCTCTTTGCTTGAAGAGGGTTCAAAGCTAATCGAGTCGCTTTTGATTGATTATGATGAGATGCTTTCAAGTTTTAGCGGGGTTACTAGGAGCTTTTTTATTAGCGAAGAAGTTTTACAAAAAATAATGCATCCAAATAAAACCAAAAAGAGTAAAAAATTGAAACTCAATATGCTTATTGAACAACAAGATATCTTTGAGCTTATGGATCCAAAAACAACAATGGATGATGTGGTTTTACATCCAAAAACTAGAGAAGTTTTAGAGTTTTTGCTTAAGCAGACAGACTACAGTGTTTTAAAACTACTTCGAGAGTGGGGTATAAAAGAGAGGCGAAGTGGGATAGATGCTAAAGTTATATTTTATGGACCTCCTGGAACTGGTAAAACTATGACAGCTTTGTCTATGGCAAAGAGTATGAAAAAAAGAGTTCTTAGTTTTGATTGTTCGAAGATTTTATCAAAATATATAGGCGAAAGCGAAAAAAATGTTCGAAATATCTTTGATACTTACAAAGATTTGTGCATAAAAACAAAAAGTAAACCATTACTTCTATTAAATGAAGCAGATCAATTTTTGAGTTCTCGCTCTGTTGGTTCAAACTCTAGTGCCGATAAAATGCATAATCAAATGCAAAATATTTTTCTAGAACAGATAGAAAAATTTGAAGGAATTTTAATTGCAACTACAAATCTTTTAGAGAGCATCGACCCAGCATTTTCAAGGAGATTTGACTATAAAATAGAATTTTCTAAACCAAACTTAAAGCAAAGGTTAGAACTTTGGAGAAAAATGCTTCCTGAGAATGCACTTTATAGCGAAGATTTTGATATAAATATATTGGCTTCTTACCCACTAAGTGGAGGACAGATGAAAGTGGTACTCAAAAATACAGCATTAAGAGTTGCTATCAAAAACGAGGCTATATTTACCATTGAGGATTTTAAAAATAGTATTGAAAGAGAGATAAAAAGTGCTTTTGGTGAAGAAAAGTTGATGGGCTTTATGAAAAGTTAAATTTAACAAGAAGATAGTTTTCTAAGCAAGTTTAAAAGATATTTTCAATATTATTATGGTGTTCAGTGATTATTAATCATATTTTAAGAGATATATATAGTTTAATAGTTTAAAAAATAATTAAGAAGGACTTTCCATGACACAGTTGTCGCATATGGATTTTACTCACCCCTATTTTGGTGCTTTCTTTCTGCTGGTATTTGCTGCAATGGTTTTTTATGGCATGGCAGCTATGGCTCGAACAGTCAGTAGAAAAATGGCAAGACTAGATACCCAAAAGTTAAAACTCACTCTTTATGAGTGTGGACCAGAAGTTACGAAGCAACCAAACAAGATTTCTGCACAGTTTTATCTTTTTGCACTTTTGTTTATACTATTTGATGTAGAGATTATATTTATGTTCCCGTGGGCGATAGATTTTAGAGTGCTTGGTTGGTTTGGTTTTACCGAGATGATACTTTTTATAGTTTTATTGGCTATCGGTTTTATGTATGCTTGGAAAAAAGGAGCGCTTGAATGGCACAGCATAAGATAAATTATTTGAGTGAAGCGGGACTTCCCGTAGCACTTACAACTGTTGACAAGTTGGTTCAATGGGGAAGAAGTAACTCTTTATGGCCTATGACTTACGGTTTGGCTTGTTGCGCAATTGAGATGATGGCAACGGGAGCTAGTAGATAT
>CAZRAK010000016.1:0-32433 GCA_964598135.1 uncultured Campylobacterales bacterium | reverse complement strand
TAGCCTCTTCCATCATATCTTTCATGATGATATTTGATAATATTTGAGATAGGATAAATATGTGAAATTGGTTCAACGATTATGCTACCTATTATGGGATGTTCTTTTATTAAGTCCATTTCACTACTCTGCAACTTATCCTTATCTAATATTGCTAAAAGATCCCCTATCATACCTATGTCATGCAAATATGCTCCAAGAGATATATTGTCTATCTCTTCCTCGCTTAAAAAAAGTGATTTCGCTATTTCAACAGATATTGTTTGAACTGTTTTTGAATGATGTTTGTAGTATTTGCTTTCAAGTTCAATTGCTTCATTTGTAAAATTTAAAAGTTCTAAATAATTTTTTACCATCTCACTATTTTTATCTATATTTACCAAAAAGGCACCCGCCATATCTAAAAAGGCACCTATTTGTCCCATTTTGGTAGTATCCATAGAGCTGTTATCATAAAATTCCAATTTATATGGAGTATTTCTAATATAAAATATTTTTTGTAAGGATACATTTTTTGCAGCAGAGTATTCAAAAACCATTTTGCCTTGTTTGGTCAATAATTTTGCTCCTTTGGCTTTGGTAATTTTTAAAATTAGTGCCACAAAGAATTTAAAAAACTGATATTTGTCCATTTGCAATTTCATTAAAGATATAGATATATTTTTACTGATATTTTGCATTAATTCTCCACTTTTGGCTTCCGAACCGTTTGCAACGGAATTATAGTAGCTTAATAAAATATCTAAATGACCAGAGTAATTATCTATATTTATTTGGCTAATTGTAAAAAAAAGAATCATATATTTTTTGTCATTGCTTACATGGTGATTTATAAAAAAGTTTCCACTTTTTTTAAATTTCAATAACTCTTTTTTGCTTATTCTAAGTGGAGTGGCGAGAGCTGAGCCAACTAAGTTTGATTCTATTATGATATAAGTTTCTCCTCTTAATTCATATAAGACTGCATACTGTGCCTTTAAAATTTTACCAATTTTCAATATCCAATCTTCTATATCTTGCATATCTTTTTTTTTACTTAAAGTATTTAAAAATTCATCAAATATTTTAAATGTTGATTGCAACTGTAAGTTTTTTCTAAAAGACTTAATGCTTATAAAAAATAAGATAATAGCTATGCCGAAAAAAAGCCACCAATACTGACTAAGAAAATTATTTATCAGCTCTAATTTTTGTAAAATTATATCAGGTAAAATATAATTAAAAAAATATCTACTTTGTTCAAAAGTAATCATTTCTTGCCTTTTTTTAAATAATCAATATATTTTTTATTATCAATCTCATATACTGTTATAGTTTTTGTTTTAAAATATATCTTAATATTATCATGATTTATGTTATATATTGCAATCCAACTTTTCAAATTACTTTGTATTTCGCTTCTCCATCTATAATACCATTCATTCATCCCTTTATATGGATTTGGAAAATTCTCAACAAATATATATACTTTTGGGGTAGGTATTTTTAAATATTTACTTTGTGGATTATATTTTAAAAGAAAATTCTGTGTATTTAAATGATAAGCTTTATTTTTAACTTTAGCATATTCTTGCACATAAGATATAACTGTCCAAGTAAAAGGTCTGTTCTTTTTGTTTATTTTTAAAATTATGTCAGATATGGATGTATATTCTATTTCATTGATATTTTTCCAAAATTTATTTGTATTTATCCATTTTGGCATTGCAAAAGAAAAAATTATAAAAAGAGAATAGCTTGTAATCATAACAGGAATTCTGGCATATTTTTTTAGTATAAAAAAAGAAGGTTTGTAAAAAAGATAATAATACCAAAAAGATAATAAAATAGTTATAGCAAAAAACATATATTCGGTCAATCTGCTTTGACTTGTTAAAAGTGGCAAACCCATATTTGGTCCGAAATAAATGATGAATATACCAGCTGTAATCAATAAAAAAGAGCTATTGAGGAACTTATTTTTTGTAAAAAGAGAAGTTATAATTCCTAAAAAAAGCATAGCAATCATTATTAGATGTATATCTGTTATCTGTGATATCGAAACTGTTTCAAAACCAGATCTTACAAGATTTTGCACATTTTTGGTAGTGCCTAAAAGCTTATCAATAATTGGGGCTGCTGCTCCAAAATTTTGAGGAATTCCATATTTTATCATTGAGAGCATCCATAGATTTCCTAAAATACTGGCGCCTATTATACAAAATAAACCTTTTTTTAAAATAGAAAAATTTATTTTTCTGAAAAGCAAACTATTGATTGCTATTAAAATACTTATTGCAACTAAAACTATCGCACCGCCACCATGAAAAGTAAAAACTAACATTAGTGTCAAGAAATAGAAAATAAAGTATCTGTTTAAATGAGTTTGAAAAATTTTTATCAAAAAATATGCGTTTAATAAAACAAAAATTGATGCATGTTCGTATGCCATGCCACTAATATATCTTATATAAGGTATATATCCATTATAGTATCCCCCGTTAATAATATCCGACAATGATGGAATATAAAATCTTAAACTATGCCAACTTATTAACTGTGGCGAAGATGTTGATATGATTTTTCCTAAGATAATATTTGAGAAAGGACTCATTAAAACAAGCCCATGAACCATAACAGCAAAAATTGCTACATATTTTGAGCCACTAAAATCTTTTACTACATAATAAATAGAAAAATATAAAGCCAAAAGAAGCAATATAGGATATATGCTAAAAAGAATAATTTGATCAATATTAGTAAAGATATTTACAAAGAATATTATTATAGATATACCGTAAAAGTCCGCACCAAAAGTTTTATTATTGGCATATAAAATATTTTGTTGAAGAAAGTCTACCCATTCTATAAATTGTGAAGTATCAGAAACTGGATTGGAATAACTAGATAGTCCTCTAGCAATCAGTATAGAAATAATATAAAAAAAAGTTGTAAATAAGAGTATGTATTGTAAAATATTATATACATTAATGGATTGTTGGAAGTTAAGCATTTTTAATTTTATATAATCAATAACTTTGGTTTTAGTTTCTATAGGTTTGTCGAGCAAATCTAGTATCCAAAGCATAATTGATATTCTTATATTATCTAAATAATTTTTTATATTTTTTTTATAATACCATTTAAGAAAGGCTAATTTTGTAGCAAATAAAACAATAAAAAATAAAAAAAGACTAAAAACTTTTATGGCTATTAAAAAAGTTACTACAACTTCAACATAAGCAACCATATATACGAAGTTAAAAACTATCTTTTGCATTCCTCTTCCAGTATATTCTTGCGGAAATAATTTTGTAGGAAGCCAATAAAATATAAAGTAAGACACTATTAACAATTTAGAAATATACCAAATATTTTTTACGAATATTTGATGTATGATATTTAAATCTATAAAATATGTATCTGGAGATAACATTGGATATTATCTCCTTATTATTCTAAATTTTACTCTTCTGTTTAGTGCTCTGCCTCGTGCTGTTTTGTTCGTTGCTATTGGTCTATCTTCCCCATATCCTGCTGTAAATATTCTTGAAGTTGATATACCCATTTTTATCAATTCTTTTTTAACAGAATTTGCTCTGTTTTCTGATAATACATAATTATATTTTTTAGTTCCAAAATTATCAGTATTTCCCTCAATTCTTATTTTAACATTAGTATATTTGTTTAAATATTTTGTTATTGGTCTTAATAGTTCTATGCTCTTTGGTAATAATTTGTATGAATCAAAGGCAAAGTGCAAATTGTGAAGTGTGAATGTTTTTGAATTATTAAAATGATCTTCAACTATTTGATATGCAGTAGATTCAGAGTTTAAATATATTCTATTTAATAGGAAAAATATCAATTTCCATCTTAAGAATTCGCCATCATATCTTTTGTCTTGAAACTCAAAAGGTCTTAAAAAAACTACTCCTCCTTTTCCGTATCTTATAAAAGAGACCAAAGGTTTACCACTTTTTGATTGCAACAGATATGCTCCTTTCGGTATAAAATCAACTGTCATAAAATTTTTAGTGATTAATTGGAGATTTTTTATATCTTGGAAATAAGGAATATAGCTTTTTACCCTATACTTTAATTTTAAAGGTTCATAATTTACAAAATCAAGTCTTTTACTTTTATAGATATATGTTTTAACTTTTCTATCAAAAAATTTTAAATTTCTACTTTTTTCTATCATTTTACGGTTTATTGCTTTCGAGTCTATCTCTCCATTTTTCTTAAAAGTATCATATCTTGTAGAGTATATACCTCCTTCTATCCAAAGTATACCCCCTTCACCTATCCACCATTTGAGTATCTCTTGCTCTCTTGAAGAGAGATTGTAAGTGTATCCAATATCTTCAAATAGATCATTTGAAACTCTTTTAAATTCATTCGCCCACATTGGCAAAACATATATAAAATCTTCAGCAAAAGGATTTGTTCTTAGTTTCCAAAAATCAACATCTTTTATATTGCTAAATTTATATCTGTAATCAATTTTACTATAAAACTGATTTGAAAATTTTCCTCCAAAGTCAATAATAGGCTTATAAGAGATAAAAGGAAAGCCTTTTAAAAGTTGCCTTCCATTATTTACCTTTGGCCAAACATTATCTACTGATACATCATAAATTTCAACTGCTTCAGGAGAAAGTACTTTTTTTTCAAAAGCTAACTCATTTTTTGTAGCACAGCCACTAAACAATAGTACGATGCAGATGCAACCAAAAATATAACTTTTCATATCAAATCCTTTCAAAATGATGAATAATAATAAAAATCAAGTTTTTTTATCATTCTAATCGCGTATCTAAAACTAAAAATCCAAAATACAATGCTTCCTGTCAGCAATCCAAAAACTGCATATTGAAGTCCAAACATTCTACTTAAAATTATACCTATTATAATATTTATTATTGTTGCAATAAAAATGGACTTTACAGAAAAATATTGTCTTGAAAATGAAAAAATAAAAAGAATATTCATAAGCCCATTAACTAAAAAAGCATAAGAGATAGCTGCCACCCAATAAACAAAAGGAGTATAACCATTAAAAAAATTTTCTATATATGTAAAATCTGTAAGTTTATACATAAAGTATACAAAAAGATATGTCAAAACTATCGTGAGTATTGAAACTACAAGATAAACGATATTAAATCTTTTAAAAAAAGCAAATACTTCGTCATTAAACTTTTGGTATTGATTGTATTTAAATTTTACAATCATATCATTTATTCGGTACATAAACTCATGGATACTAACTTCAGTAAAGCCCATTAAAAGTACAAGCGCTATTAATGCCCAGTCTAAACCCAATTCATAAGGAACATCAAACCATATAAAATATGGTTTTGTTCCACTACTAACACTCCATGCTACCACTCTATCTGTAATTAGAAAAGTAAAATATAAAAAACCGTAAATATAAAATGGAATAAGAGAATAAAATAGTATAGAAGCTCTTGGAACACCTTCTCCCTCGGCAATAATATTCTTTTTCAAATTTCTTATTTTCATATATGAAAAAACAGCCATGATCAAATCTAAAGTAACTAAAGCTATAAATTGGGCTTCAGGTAATTTTATTTTTAAAATGCCATGTGCAATATATACGAAAAAGATACCTATAAGAAAGAAGTATAATATCTTGGTGTACTCTTCAAACATATAATATATGGATACAAATAAAAATAAAAAAGACAGAAGAAAAAAGAAAGTTATAAGTACAAAAAAGTAATAAGTAGGTAAAATCTCAAAAAATGAATTAAATGCAATTAAGATTAAACCTACTGCGATTACAAGTATCAAGCCAGTATTAAATAGCACCTTGGTTACATTTGATGCCAAAATATACTCTTCTTGCTTTAAATAAAAAAGTCCTTTTCTTCCAATTGCCTGAGCCGAAGCCCCTGTAATAATCAAAGCTAAAAAAGTTCCTAATGCTATAACGGTAGCTTTTGTTTTATCCATTTCTATCCCTGACCAAATCGCATATCCTATAGCCAAAGTAAAAAATATTTGGACAAACATCGGCATTGCAAATGCTAATCCGCGAATATAATTTTTAAAAATTCTAGTAAAATAAGGAGGCAATTTTTCCCAATTTGTAAGAGCTTTTACAGGGTAAGTTTTTGTATTTTTGTATTGGATAAGGTACTTTGCCATCTCAAAAACATTATCAAACCCATACTCTTTTTTTGCATCTATATCCCTTATACCATAAATCTCCAAAAGTGCGGCAATCTCCCAAAAATCAAGAGGTTTTCCCTTGTTGTTTGTAATATCATCATATAAAGATTTTAAATCTTTGCTATTGCTACTTGTTTCCATTTCACGCCCTCATTTTGTAGATATTTATTGTATAAATCTTTATAGATAAAACCGTAATTTTCCACCATATCTTCTATGGTAAAACCATTTAGTATAAATTCTCTCGCCTCAAAACCCATTTCTTTTGCAATATCTGGATTATTCAGTATATATATAACTTTATCGGCAAATCCTTGATAATCTTTTGGTCTTATTACATATCCGTATCCATCAAGAACCTCTTTTGTTCCGCCTACATCGGATGAAATTACAACTTTTTCACAAGCCATCGCTTCAATAACTACAAAAGGAAAAGCTTCGGAAATGCTTGTAAGCATCACAACATCACCTTCATTGTAAGCATTTTGAGGACTGTTGGTGCTTCCAGCAAAAATAAAATTTTTTTCTATGTTTAATTCATTGACCAATTTTTGACAATAACGAAAATATTTTTTATCTACAATAGGACCATAAAGCTTAAAAAGTACATTAGGTATTTTTTTTGATACAATTTCTGCTGTTTTTATAAATGTTTCTATGTCTTTTAGAGGATCAATTCTAGCAACCATTATAACTATTGCTCTATCTTCTTTTTTTTCAATATTAATGTGTCTAAATTTTAAAGTATCTATACCATTGTGGATAGTGTGTATTTTTTCTTTTTTGACTCCCCATTGTATTTCCCATCTTGAGTTATAGTTGCAAACTGGAGATATGATATCTGCAAAATGAAAGTTCAGTTTTGAGACTAAGGTGATAAGCCCCATCATAAACTCTTTTGTGCGAATAGGCATTTGATTTCTTGAGGCAGATAGATATTGTTCTCTTATGTAAACACCATGCTCGGTTAATAAAAACTTACTATTAAATTTTTTTTTGGCAACTATACAGGATAATCCGCAAAAAGCTGCCGCAGAGGAGTGATATATATGAGCTTCAGGAAGTTTAGGAAGAAGAGATATAAAAAATCTATAAAGATATCTAAGCCCTTCAACCATATCAAAAACAGTAGGAATATCCTCTTTGATATTTTTGTAATGATCTAAAATATAGTTTCTGTATATTTTCCAAATTTCTTCTGATCTAAATGTTTCATAATAATCATATATATGGAAATATTCATAAAATTCATATATTGCATCCCCTACAGCATCTAGATCATCTTTTTTTCTAAAAATATGATCTAATACCAAAAGGATGATTGGTTTTAACCTTTGTGTATTGTGCTCTATTTGTGTTTTCACTTTGGCTTCATATATTTTAGAAAATTCTATTTGTCTTATGTATTCTATCGGCTCTTCTGTTCCCCAAAGCGGGACATTTATGATATCAGCTACATTTGGAGGGATATCAAATTTTAGTTTTACATAAGGATGCATTTGTATAGGGATTAAAATAAAATCTATGTTTCTTAATTCATGCATTAAAATATCAGCCCAAGTGCTGACTCCCCCTGTTACATAAGGGTATGTTCCCTCACCTGTCCATACTACTTTAATTCTGCTCATAGAATTTTCTCTTTCCCACTAAAATACTTAAAATAGACATCTCTTTAATATAATCTTGCTTCATTTGGATTAGTTGATTTTTATAGTTTAAAAAGTCTTTTATTCCATCTGAATAATCTTTATATGGTGATATGCCACTTATGTATTTCTCTTGTATTATTTTCATTTTTTTGTCATTTAGTGCAAGCAACTCTTCTAAAAATTGTTTTTGTTTTTTTATTCTTATGACTTCGTTATAAGATTTTTCTACTTGAATTAATACATCTCTTTGTTTTGCAGAAAATATACTATTTTGTTTTAAAATATTATACCTCTCTTTTTCTTTATTTAAGCGAATATCATCTCTTTCGTAAATTGGTATCTTAAATGTCAGCCCAATACCCCAGTAAGCTCCTCTTCCAGCACCCGAAAGACTAAAAGTATCATCCTTGCTCAATCCGTAGCCTAAATATGAGTTAAAATTAATTTGTGGGTAGTATCTTCTTTTTTGAGACAATAGGTCTGTTTGTTTGATTTTTAAGATATTTGACTCAATTGCTACAGTACTATTTTGTTTTATTGCTTCTTTTTGTAGCCTCACTAAAGATTCCATATTTAAGTGTATCTTAGCAGGAAGAAGCAAAAAAGGTTTTTCACTTCTTGATTTTATACTGTGTCTTAATATATAATCATTGTGTAAATATTTATACCTTAAATCCAATATGGCTCTTTTTAGATTTATCAAATCGGTTTGAGAATTTATATAATCCAAAATAGAATCTTTCCCCTGCTTATATCTTTCATCTACAATTTTCTTGATAAATTCTTGTTTTTTCAGTATCTTTTTAAATATTATCAGCTCTTCTTGAGATATATACATATTTGTATATATAGAAGTTCCCAAAATTATTAGCCTCTCCTTAGCATTCAATTCCTTGATATCGGCTAATCTTTTATCTAAAATATTATATACATGGTTTATAAGTCTGTATTGACCGTCATAAAGCAACTTATTTGCATTAATTGCAACTCCTGTATCAGTATATTTAGTATTTGTATTAACATTGGTATTGTTGCCGTTGTTTGTAGCTACATCTTTGCCTGTTTTGATGTATCCATCTATATAAACATCAAAAATGTATCTATCTTTTTTTATTTCTGACAAAAGATAGTCTATCTTTTTTTGATAAAAACCTTGATGAGCACTATCATTATAATTGAAAAGTGCAGATATATAACGATTTAAATTTAAAATATCATATTTTTTTGTATCAATTGTTTTATATAAATTTGGTATTTGATATGAGTTTAAGATTTTAGGTTCATTTAGTTTTGGTCTTTTATCATAGTTTGATATTTTTTTAGAAGCCAGAGGTATGTGATATGATTGTGTTGATAGTTCGGATTCTTTTAAATGTATAGGTTTAGTCGGACTCTCTTCATCTATATTTTTTTGTATAAATCCTTTTTTCATCTGTTTTGTAATAATCTTACTCATTTTTTTTATAGGATTTTTTTTATCTTTTGTTTTGATGCTCATATCAGTTAACACTAAAGCTTTTATAGGAAAATTTTTTATCGCTACTACATCTACACCTTTCTTGCTTTTTTTTGCCAGAGAAGTGTCTGTTACTACAAAAGCATCGTGGTAATATCTTTTAATTTTTGGGAGTCTTTTTTTTGCCTCTTTATAATTTTTAAAATTACTAATTTTAAAAACATAATAATTTTTTTGTTTTTCAATAATGCCACTTGAATATCTTTTTAAAAACTTATTTGTATCTTTTGCATATATCACTTTTGTTGAAAAAGCTATTATACTATAATTCTTGGCTTGAACAAAAGGCATCAGTATAGTTAAAAAAATAATATATTTTAAAGTTTTCATTCTACCCCCCCCCCTCTCTCTCTGATATGTTTCTTATATTTATAAAGCCATGTTATAACATTATTTTATTTTAAAATAGATTAATTTTTAAATTTTTCTTTATATGTTTCAAGATAGTAATACATTATGAAGATAAATATCATAAGTTGACCTGAATAAAAATTAGTGATGAAAGTATAAATGCTTCATTTGATTTGATAAATGCAAAAGGAACAAGATTTAATAAGCTTATTGTAAAAGAGATTAAAAAATGCCAAAAAATAAGCCCAAGCATGATCTATGCATCCATAAAGAGTAACTCTCTTAATAAGGCTGTTTTTTGCACTGTTTTAGAAACTTTCTATTTTATAACAATTCTAAAATTTCAAAAGAAAAAATATTTAATCTTACATCATATATATGGATATAATTTTGTCAATATAATTATAAAATTTCATTTACTATAAATATGGTATGGTACTTAATATTAGTCAATAACCAATCTAAGATAAATTTAAATATAAATTTATCTTAGATTGGTTACCTTTTTACACTTATTAACCAATAATTAACCAATAATTAATAAATAATTAATAATTTTATGATTTTGCAATGTTTTTGCGGTATTTTTTTGCTAGAATGAACTTAAGTAAATATTTAAGGAGTTCATTATGGTAAAGAAGATATTAATTATTTTATTATTACTGTTTGTGACTTTTGGATTTTCAGCTTCACAGTTTAATAAAGATATAACAATCTTAAACCAAAGCAGAAACGACAAAGTTGTAGCGGTATTTAGAGCGATGATGAAGACTTATGAAGAAGAGGATTTAAATGGTTTCTTTTCATATGTTTCAGAAGATAGGTTTATACAAGACTACATGACCTTTTATGATGCTATAGATAAAGACATGAGCGTTTATGACATATTAAATGTCGATATTTGGGTAGATAAGATCACACATGACGGCATAAAAAGATATTTATATGTAAGATGGGATAAAAGATATCAAAGCACAGCTAGCAACAATGAACTCTCCAAAAAAGGATATTCAAGATTTCTATTTGATGAAGTAAATGGCAAATACAAATTAATTGGACTAGCAGGAAACAACTTTTGGGGTGAAAGCCTTGCAGAGTGGAGAGAAGAGGTGCCTGATATTGCTGGGCAGGAAATTTATAGGCTTCCTGATTTAATTATCACTAAGGTTTGGGCGTATAACGGTAACCTTACTATTCTTATTAAAAACCAAGGAGACAAAAATGTAACCTCTTTTATTAAAATTGAAGATAAAAATACAGGAGGTAGTGTTATATATATCAATGGGTTGTCAGTTGGAGGAACAGCTACTGTTCAAATAAATAATTCCCAGGCACAATCAGGAGATACGGTTGTCATTGATCCTAACAATACCATACAAGAATCAGACGAGACAAACAATAATGCCATAGCAATTAGCTTCAATGGCCAAACTTTTGATTAATAATGAAAAAGATATTAATTATCTCATTCCTAATAGCCGTTACTGCACTAGCTGCAAATAAACAGGTGGATGAGTGGAAGGTAAGCGGGCGATTGAATGCTTATATTCAAAGCATAGATGTCCAAGGTGAAAGCAACACAACAAAAGAGGGTACAACGCATGTCGAAGAGTTAAATCTTAACCTAGCAGGACCATTAAAGGATGGATATGCGGGAGTGGAGATGAGAGCAAGAACTACAAATGATGATAATGTCCAAACAGATGGAGCAGCACTGTTATATTTACACTCTTACTTCAGAAATAAAATCTGGAACATAGAAGCTGGTGATGTAGCTGCTTCTTTTAACCCATATGTATTTGGAGGAAGCGTAAAAGGTATAAAGGTAAAATACAAATCTCCTAAAAAAAATAAAAAATGGGATTATACAGTTATAGCAGGATTTAGAAAAGGCTCTTGGAGAGAAGTATTTAAAGATGTTCCAAATGAAGTTCCAACAGCTTACGAAGGAGCTTTTGAAGCCAAATACACTTATGCCAGAGCAAAAGAGATTGCTATAAGTGTAGCATTATACAAAGATGACTTAGCAACAGGTGATGCAAACTCATCTGTAGTTGGTAAAAAAGGTATAGGTTTGGGAGTCGATGGCAAATGGAGGTTTAATCGATATATTACATTAAAAGGCAGAGTTGCACTTGCAAATGGAACTGATGATATAAAAAATAATAAAGCTAGCACAACTCATAGTGCTATTTATCTAAAATTTCTCACTAGACCCGTATTAAAATCAGTAAGAAGTAACTTTATATATCAAAGAGTTGCATCTGATTTTATATCCTTTGGAGGAAGTGGAGCAAAAGATAAAGAGCAGATAGAGAATTCAACTTCTTGGAGAATTAATAAAAAATTCCGTGCAAATTTAAGCTTAAAAGCAAATAGAGACAACCTAAACGGAACATTAGGCGATACACGGCATATATATTATGAGATGCTTCGTCTAAGCTATCGCCCAGATTTTCTTAAAAGAGGAGATATAAACTTTAAGCTTTCAAACAGAGATACAAAAGGAAGAGGAGCTGATAATAACAGACAAATAGCAGGAGTTGATTTTAATCTTAGAAAGAAAAATGGCTGGAGATATGGTGGAGGCTTTGAATATAATGATTATGACGATAAAAATGCAACATCATCTTCTCAAACAACAATAATTTATAGAGCCTTGGTTGGCTATAGGCATAAAATTGGCAAAACACAATCTTATCGCCTGACTGTAAGAACTAATTATCAAAATATACATGGGGACCAAGATAAAATTGGTTTTAAGATTGATGCTGGCTATACTCATAATAGGCACTTGTCCATGAACCTATCGTATAATATAAATGATACGAATTATGAAAATACAAATGATACTCAAAATAGCACTTATCAGTTTAGAACAACCTATAAAATTGATACAAAAGGAGCTAAAACTGTGAGGCTTCTGTTAGAAAAAAGAGAGGTAAATGTCGAAAATGACAGCACAAATAGTTATAACGAATATAGGGGGAAACTATCGTTTGTGATAAATTTTTAACCATCAACATGTAAGAGGATTTTTTGCTTCTTACATGTCCCCCATCGGATACGAAAAGGAGCATATCTTGAAAGTTGTATTATTATTTATTATCACAGCAATTTTTTCATTTGCAAATATAGCCACAGTAGTGGATGCAGTAGGCACATCTCATTTGCTAAGAGATGGAAAAAGTATCATAGTAGTGCAAAAACAACAACTAAAAGAACACGACACTATAAAAACAGGAGATAATGCAAAAGTAAAAATATTCTTTAAAGATAACACTGTAGTATCACTAGGACAAAACACCTCTTTTAACATAAATACATACTATTTTACAGGAAAAAAAGATTCAAATATAAAATTTAAAGTTTTAAAAGGTTTTTTCAAAACCGTTACAGGAGAGATAAGTAAAGTTGCACCACAAAGATTTAAACTACAAACTAAAAATGCAACTATAGGTATAAGAGGTACAGTATTTGCCGCTGATGTTGGAGCAAAAGCAGATGTGGTTATATGTACAGATGGAACAATTATACTTTTTACACCAAAAGGCGATGTAGAAGTTCCTCAAGGCGGACTTGCAAAAACAACGAGTAGTGCAATTCCTCAAGTTAAAAACTATAGTGAACAAGAAAAACAAGATTTGATAAATAGTGCAGGTTGGCATGGAAGCATGAGCTTAAGAGAGCTTATAGCATACATAAGAGCTAATTTTCAAGAACCACTTAGAGGTCAACTCTTGGCTACTATACAAAATATTTTAGACAAAGATAGTAGTGAAAGAGAGAAATACCAAACAAAATCAATAAATGCAGACAATGAAAGTTTTGTAGATGCTATTACGATAAATGGAAGAGAGTTTGATGAACTTCCAAATGATATAATTTTTTTTAAAGAAGATTTACAAAGCGGAAAAATTATAGTCAAAGGCATATTAGAGAGTGATGATAAAAATACACCTCTACAGGAGTTGCATGTAGAGATAACAACAGATGGTGGTAGCACTTGGAGTAGAGCCGAGGGTCAAGGCGAGTGGGAGTGGAGTTTTTTTCCTAAATTAGAAAAAAACTATGCCTTTTCTCTAAGAGTTGTTAAAGATGAAAAAGTTGGTGATGGATACAAAATAACTGGTATGCAAGTGGGAGGAAATAAAGAGAATAACACGACTAGCGGAGGCTCTATAGGTGTGTCTAGAACATTACAAATAGCAGGTTTTACACTAGAGCTTAATGCCGATGCAAATTTCGTTAGTGGTAAATTAAGTGGTTCAGGAAAGATAACTATTCCATATCTAGCTCAAATTTCAAATTTTACAACAAATACTATAAATGTCAATTTTAATGATTTAAGCATATCAGGAAATATGGTAACTATGGGAGATATAGTTTATGAAAGGGAGATAACCATTCCCACTCCTATAGTTGATTTAAATATCCATAAGATTGTATTTTCCCCAACTCTTGTTAATAATAAAATAGAAGCAGATGTGGAGTTTAAAAATGAATTGGCATCCTTTGGAACGATACCTTTGCCAACTTCAAGTAAAATCTTACCAACATCATTTAGTCTTACTATTCCGTTTAGCTCAAAAACTATAAATATTTGGCAAGAAAAAGGCGTTGAGTTAGATATCTCTTCAGGCTCGCTTGGTGTCAGTTATAGGGCAGGAGATTCACTACCAAGAGCACAACTAAACATTCCAAGTGCTCAGTTTAAGCTAGGAGAGCTTTTAAAATATACAGATGGAAGTGCGGTAGAGATGGCGATTGCTGATTTTGGAAGGATGCCAAGCATGAGCATACCAAGAGCAACAAAGTTACTAGATACTGGTATTGTATTGCCTAGTGGTTTAGAAATATCACTTAATTTGAGTGATTATGCAGACCCAAAACTTTCATTTTCTAGTTCAGTCAATCTTTCAGGATTTGAAAATATTATAGCTAGAAACCTTGATGGTGCCACCATAGAAGCACATGCTTCAAAAAGTGGATTTAGTGCAACCATTAGTGCTTCAAATCCGTTAAATCCGATAACTATTATAGATAGAGGAAGTGATGAAAATGATGTAAAACTTGTTTTTAAAGGAGATAATCCATCATTTACTATAGGCATAACAAATTCTGATTTAACCCCTAGTTTTTCACTAAGCGGAGTAAATCCAGAGATTCATTTTGGAGATTTGTTTAAAAATGCAACAACTGGAGCTAGAGAATTAGTGGCTTCACTAGGTAGTTTAAGTGCCCCTCATATAAATATACCAAACAGTCTATTTCTGCTTGGAAGCAAGATAAAGTTACCAAGTGGGATAGATGCTTTGGTTGATTTAGCGGATATCGCAAATCCAAAGATAACATTTAATACCACGGTGGATTTTTCACAATATGATAATTTTGTAGCAAAACATATAAGTGGTGCAATCATAAATGCAACAATCTCAAGAGCAGGCTTCATAGCAAATGTTACTTCAGCTAAACCAACTCCAATCATGATATATGAGCCAAAAGATGTAAAATTAAAATTCTTAGGCGATAACGGACCATCTTTTTCTATAAAAGTAACAGGTGTTGGAGCATTGCCAAAATTTGATATATCAGATATAAATGCTCAACTTGATTTTGGCTCACTCTTAAAAGATGCTACAGCCGATGGAGCAAATGTATTGGCTGATGTGGGAGTTTTGAGAGAAGAAGGGTTGGAGTATCTAAATCTAACACTTCCTTCGAGAGTAAAGCTTTTAGAGTCAAAATTTGCATTTGAGGGTATAAATGCAAATTTAAACTTGCAAAATAAAGAGATAAAGATAGAAAGTACAGCAGATTTAAGTGCTTATGCTGACAATCCAGTACTAAGAGCACTTGATGGTGCTCAGTTTGATGCTACTCTAAACCCTAGTGAATTTAGAGGTAGTTTAAAAGTTGAAGATGAACTTGAACCCATATCTATATGGTCAAGCAAGAGGGTAAGTTTGAAGATAAATGGATTGCCTTCCATCTCGGTAGTAGTAAATGGTAGTGGACTTAGTTTTGATTTAGGAGCGTTAAATGCTTCTATTGACTTTGGAGATTTGCTAAAAAATGCAAGTGGAACATCTATGCAAGCACTTATAAATAGTGTTGCAAATAGTGCTGGAGATTACACTGTTACACTAAGAAGCAAAGCATATCTTCTTGGAAGTACTTTTGCTCTTGCAGGTACACGAGTTGGTTTTAATTTAAATAAAAAAAGTTTGACTTTTAGTGCAATAGCCGATTTATCAGCATACTCAAATCCAGTCATAAAAGCTTTTGATGGTGCGAGTTTGAGTGCAAAAGTATCAACCGCTGGATTTAGCGGAACTCTTACAAAAGAGGGTGGATTTAGTCCTATCATTATCTTAAATCGTGGAGGAAGTGGAAAAGATGTTTCTTTGGAATTTACCTCTTCACCTATAGTTGGATTTAGTATATTAAGTAGTGGCATGCATTTTGATTTTAGTGGTGGAAGTGCTAAGCTTCATTTTGGTGATTTATTAAATAATGCAACCGCTTTGCTCAGTAGTGTAGAAGATGGAGTTTACTCTTGGGGGCTAGGTGAGCGAACGCAACTATTTCATTCTGCAAGAGCGTACCTAAGCAATATAAATAATGGAAAATTAGATATAAAAGATATCACAAACCCTAAGATTTCTTTTGACGCAACAGTAGACTTAAGTGGATATGGTGGAATTTTAGCCTCTGTTAATAGTGCAACTTTAGAAAATGCAGTTATCTCAAGAGCTGGTTTTAAAGCAGATTTGAGTGTAAGTTTGGGCAATATAAATATATGGAGAGAAAAAAGAGTTTCACTAGATTTTAAAAGTAATCCTACGATACAATTGGCGATAGGTAGCGGAGGATTAAATATAAGCTTTTCAAATATACATGCAGATTTGAATTTTGGAGATTTACTAAATGATGCAAAGGCTACCATAAGAGATGCTTTAGCAGAGGGAAGTTCATCGCTAGGTGGGGAATCAAGAGCTTATACTTGGAGCGTAGAAGGAGTAAACAGACCACTTTTTGGGAGTAGAGTTTTGCTTAGCTCAATCGGCGGTTCACTTGATTTAAGTGATTTTTCAAACCCATCTATCATCTTAAATGCTTCAGCAGATTTAAGTGGATATAGCCAAGTTTTTAGATATATAAGAAGAGCAGATTTACAAAATGTAAAAATTTCAAAAGAAGGCTTTAGCGGTTCTCTTTTAACCGATTTGCAAGAGATACCTATATGGAAAGAAAAAGGTGTAAAAGTTGTTTTTGATGAAACAGCTCCACCAACATTTTATCTGAGCATAAAATCAAGTGGTTTAAAAGTTGGTATTAAAAATTTACATGCAAATGTAAAATTAGGAAGTTTACTTAATGACTCTGTAGCTTCTTTGATAAGTATGGGTGAAGATACATATTCTTGGAGTTTAGAAGGAAGAAATAAACTTGGTGATACAAGTGTTTTTTTATCCACTCTTATCGGAGCTCTAAATTTAGCTAATTTAAAAAACCCTATTATCAATCTAAATGCAACAGTAGATATAGATAGTTTAGGTAGTGCATTTAGAGGAGTTAGCTTAGAAAATGGGAAAATTTCAAAAGAGGGTTTTGAAGGTGATTTGAGTGCTAATTTAACAGATATATTGTTATATCATAAAGATACCAAAAAAGTTGAATTAAAATTTGATGAAGGAAGAACCCCTACTTTGCACCTTAGCCTTACTCGTGAGCATTTTGGAATTGGACTATCAGATTTAAGTGCGAAAATTGTCTTTACAAATCTACTTAATAACCAAGCTCTTAGTTTAACTCCACATCTTGTAAGTGGACAGAAGAAAAAAAGTATGTATGACTGGTCATTGGCTGGCACTTATAATTTTTTAAATGATACAAATGGAGTAGTTCCTGTTAGTGACATTAGCGGCTCGATTAATTTGAGTGATTGGACAAACCCTATCGTAACATTTCATACTAGGGCTGATTTTACAAATTATCACTTGGCTGATTTTTTAAGTCTTGGTGTTGTCGAGATTACTAGGGCACAGATACAAAAAACAAAAATCAAGTGGAATGTGGAAGTTACAAATGCTAGTATAGACTTTAAAATTTTGGAGTTGGGTAGCGGTGAAAATGACGATGTGAGAGTAGAACTTAGAAATATAAGTGGAAGTGCTAGCAGTAGTGGTGCAAGCGTAAGTGGGGCTGATGGAACGCTATTTTTTGGAAAACTTTTTAGTGGTAACAAGCAAATAGGCTTAACTTATCATACAAGTGATACAGGGTTAAAGTCTTATGGATTTTCATTTAGTGAAGATATAATCTATAAAAAAGATGATAATAACTTTATAACATTTAGAGGTCTAAGCGGAGATGTGATAGAGGTGAGCGAAGGTCACTATAAAGTCGTTTTAAGAGGAAGAGCTATAGCTAGGTCTGATGCATTAAATGCCATAAGTATAGATGAATTGAGTCTCTCAAATCTTGAGATAGGAAGTGATGGTTTTAAAGGTGATTTAACAGCTAGTTGGGACAATTTGGACATAAATATACTCGAAGACAAGGCAACACTTGATTTAAGAAGCATAGGAGTACATATAGATTCATCTGCTTCAATGCCTATAAAATTGACTGCTTTTGATGGAGATTTAGACCTTCACCAAATCTTTGATGGACGAGCTGTAAAAGCTGGCTTATCTTATGCTAGTTCAGCCATAAGTTGGAGTTTTGGGAGTGGACGAGTTTTATCTATTAATGATAACTTTACTTTTAAAAACTTAAATGGAGTTATAAACCTCTCATCTTTAGATGCTCTATCGATTGGGCTTTCGGGAACATTTGGCTATAAAGATATAAATAAAGACATAACGCTAAGTGATTTTCTCATAAGTGCACAAGGGGTAGAGGGAACGGCTAGCTTTAACGGTAGTATTAGAATTTTTGATAAACTAAATCTAACAAAACTAAGTGTGACTTTTGCAGGAGCTGAGACATCAGGAAATGTAGGATTATCTTATATAAATCCATCCTTTTTAAGCACAGGAAAGCCATTGAATTTGGCTTTAAGAGCAGATGTGGATAGAAGGGGTATAAGTTCATTTGCTATTGATACCACAGGAGCCAGCCTCTCAAGTATAGATGTGCCTAATTTTGCAAAATTTACCTTTACAAATGTCGAAGCATCTCCAAATTTAAATGATTTTTGGATTAGTTTAGATGGTACAATAAAACCTCAAAATGTACTTTTTAATGCAAATGTTTCATTGGCTTTTGAGGATTTAAAAATTTCCAGTAGTGGAGTAAGTATAGGAAGTGCGGGAGCAACCGTAGATACTGCAGGAGCAAGTGCAAAATTAGGAGGATTGGGTTTAAGTATAAATACAGTGGGTCTTGGATTTCAGAGTGGTTTATTTTATATAAGCGCAAATGGAGATATAGATCTCTCTATTGTTAGTGCTGGGGCAACTTTAAAACTCTTTAGTGATAAATCCTTGGCGGTTGATGATATAGCCATATCTATAAATCAAAGTGGTTTAGTTGCTGGGGGAACCCTTAGTTGGTATAAAGATGATACAGTTTATGGTAATGGATTTAAAGCGACGATAGGGCTAAATATAGCTAGTATGGTCTCCATGAGTGGGCTTTTTAGAATAGGTCAAAAAGGAGATACATTTTATTGGATGGCACTAGCAAGTGGCAGTATCGGAAGTGGTATTCCGTTTGGTGCATTGACTTTTTATGAGTTAGGGGGTGGCATAGCATATAATATGTCTTTTAATGAAACAAATCATAATTTTGTACCTCATAATGGTGCTCTTGGTTTAATTCTTACTACAAATCTAGGAACAAGTGGAGATAGTGGTTTTATGTGGAATGGAGATATAAGAGTATTAGCTCAAATCACAGATGGAAACCTAGATACCATAAGGATGGATGGACACAGTTGGCTTCTTAGTAATCGTGGTTCAAAACCAGCAAAAAGAAATATAAATGCAAGTATAGTATATGCAACAAGTCCAAAAGCACTTCACATCACGGTTGATGCAAATATCGAATATCACAAGATAAAAGTTATGGGCTCTATGGACGCTCTGTTTTCATCAAGTGAGAAACATATATTTGTAGGAACAGATAGTGATTATGCATATCAATTTAACATAACAAGATCTTTAGGACATGTGCAAGTTGGAATATTTGGTATAAATGCTACAGGGTTTTTCATGGTTGATACTAGAGCTATAGCTTTTGGTGCGGGAATAAATATAAATAAACACTGGAGCAAAAGCTGGTGGGGACCAGACCCATCACTTGATTTTAAATTAATAGCGGGTACAAAAGCATTGATAGTTTATAGACCAACTTTTCAGATGAATCTTGATGTTGGTGTTGAGGTGGGACTTAAAGCTTGTTATGGAGGATGTATTAGTTTGGGTGCTGATGTACTTTTGAAACTAGCAACTCCTAGCCCAAATTATTTATGGGCAAAGGCTAGAATTCATATCTTTGGAAAAGGTATAACTTTTAAAAGATACATCTATGGTTCAGGTGATTTGCAAACAGCAAGTGAAGCACCTACGCCGAAGATTTTTGATCATGTTGAACCAATTAGCTCGGTTACAGGATTGTTGCCATTTTTCAAGGTTTATAGTGCCTTTTCAAAAGCACAATCTGTTAATGTTAAATTTATAAGTGCTGTGCTAAAAGATACCACAGCAAGGAGAACTATACCACTTGATAAAGTTGTTTTGGCTGCAGATGAAGATAAAAGAGGTATATCTTATATACTACATCACATACTTGCCAAAAATCATAGATATGTTCTAAGTGGTGTAATTAGAGCAACATATGGTTTAGAAACAAAAACACAAACATACACAAAAGTATTTATGACAAGAAATGATAATAGAGTGGATTTTACACAAATAGTTGATAGGGTGACTCCTACAAACAACCAACAAAATGTCAAAGAAAATGATGGTGTAAAGATTATTTACAACAGAAGAACTCTATATGCGCTTGGTCAAAATAGTACATATGCAAATCAATATAAAATTGAACTTTTTGATGCCGATGGTAATAAAATATCAGGTACATTTACACGACCAGATTCAAATATGGTTTCAAGATTTAAACCAAACAAGATTTTGAGAGTCTATTTGTATAGTAAAAATGAAAATGGAAGAATAAGAGAAACATTTACAGATAGTGAGGGTCATTTTCTAAATCCTTTTAATGGATATACTGTGGATAAAGGAAATGGTAGTGGAAGTGAAACAGCACCAACAATAACAGTATCAAGAAGAGATTTCGAAACAAGCATTGTTCGTACAGTTGTTCGCCATATTGGTGAAATACCAGCTTATATAAGAAGGGGAAATATCCGTTTTAGAAATCCCGAAGCATTGGGTGAGTTAATCGTAATAACTAGAAATGATGGTAAATATTACTCATATTACAGAGCCAACAGCTACAAGATTTCTGTGAAATACATACCAACAGGACAAAATGTATATAATTCTATATTTAAGGTGAGATATAATAATATATCCGCAGAAGCAAAAAGAAAAGTTGAACAGATGAATACAGTCTTAGATCCTAGTTTAACAGTTAGTTTAGATACAGATAGAGTTGGTGCTATGGGTGTTCATGCACGAATCTCAACACCATTTGGAGGAAATTATAATAAAGGATTTTATAATGAAGTAAGAATGGTTATTGATGATGGTTTAAATGCTATAGGTGTCTTTATAGGAGTTAAAACTAAAGTGATAGCCACTTTTAAGATTCAAACTAAAAATGGCTCTATTCAAACTATTCAAAGAGAGTTAAATAGCAATAAGATTATTCTACCAGGGATTGTTGAGCACTATAGTGCAAAGATTCAATATATTTCAAAAGAGAGTGGTGAGCTTATTTTGGAAAAACCTATGCGATTAATAGCAGGAGAGCCTTTTTCAGCTGTAGCAGAAGAGGTGCAAGCACGACGAGACAGGCAAAATGAACAAGCACGACAAGAGAGATTGAAAAATATAGCCAAAAATGCAAAAAGATATGGAGCACCACATCAAGCCACAGGAGTCTTTGGAGCAGGAGGAGCCTCTGGAACAACAGGTGGAAGACATGGATCAGGTAGTTATGGAAGCGGAAGCTATGGTGCAGGCAATCAAGGAGTCGGGACACATGTGATTATAGGTGTGGGAGGAGGTAAGATATGAAAAAAATACTATTTATAATGCTTTTTTTAGTAACCGTGCTTCAAAGTGCTGTGCAAAAAGACAATCTTTTGTTATTTGCAAATAATAACCCGACAAAAATTGAGCTAAAGTGGTTTACAAATAGTTACTCAAGCAAATATAGATATAAAATATATAGAAAATTTGCAAAAGATAAACCAAAGTTTTTAGCAACAATCAAACCTGTGTCTTATAAGCTTTTGAAAAAAAGAGGTTATGATGAAGATTATATATTTATGATTTATCCTTTTAAAAATACAAAAAATTTTAACGATAAAATAAAAGTTTTAAAGATTGAAGAGCAAGTACAAGGTTTTAGAATTTTAAAATGGATGAGAGATAAATCATTTGCTATAAATCTAGGGCAATATTTTGTTGATAGAAGTGTGAAAAAAGATAAATTGTATACTTATAAAATAGAAGTATATAAAAACAAAAAGCTGGTATTTGAGAGGTTTATAAGAGCACATACCTATAAACATAGTGCTAAAAATGATTTTTTATGGGTAAATGCTAAAAGTACGACGAATGGAGTAGAGTTAAATTGGGATGTAAATGCTTATTTTGCTTATTACAATGTATATAGAAAATTAAATGGCAAAAATAAATTTTCTAAGCTAAATAAAGAGCTTATCTTTACAAGTTTACAAAGTGCTAAAAAATCAAAATTTCTATATATAGATAGAAATTTAAAAGTAAAACAAAAAGTAACATATTATATAAGAAAAATTGATATGTTTGCAAAAGAAGGCAAGGCCTCTAACGAGATGCATGGTTTCAAAAAAGAGGAATCAAAAAAACCAAAAACACCTAGCGGTATATTTGTTAAAAGTAGTGACAAAAAAATCATGCTTAGATGGAAAAAAAGTGCAAATGTGTTGGGATACAATGTTTATAGAAGCCCAATATATGAGGGAGGTTTTGTAAAATTAAATTCCAAACCTATAAAAAAGAGAGTTTATTTCGATAAAAATTTTAAAACAGGAAAAAATTATTACTATTATATTACTGCTTTAAACATGAAAGGAGAGTCAAGTCCATCACCTGCTATGTTAGCATTTGCAAGAGATACAACACCTCCTAAGAGACCAAAAAAACTAAAAGTTGCCGTAAAAGCTGGAATTGTGTTGCTTAGTTGGGAGAATGTAAAAGATAAAGATTTATTAGGATACAGGGTTTATGAAAGTATGGATATAGATGCAAAACAGTGGAGTTTAGTGGTAAAAAAAGAGATAAAAGAAAATAAATATAAATACAAAAAACTAAAAACCTTAAGTAGATTTCCATATTTTTATCGTGTGAGTGCTGTTGATAAAAGCAGAAATGAGAGTTTGCCATCAAACATCATAAAAGCCAAGCTGCCAGATGTCACACCACCAAAACAGCCAGTTATCATGAAGCATCTCGCATACACAAATAAGATAATCTTGGAGTGGGATAAAATAGCAGTATATGATTTTAATTATTACAATATCTACAAAAAAATAGGTAAAAAACTAAAAAAACTAAATGAAAAGCCCCTGTATTTAAGCTCTTTTATAGACTTAAAACCAAATAGTGGTAAAAATGAGTATATAGTAACCGCAGTTGATAAAAGTGGAAATGAGTCAAAAACACTAAAGTCAAAAATAGTTGTGTTAAAAGATAATATCCCTGTAAAGATAAGAAATTTTGAATTAAAAAAGATAAACAATAGTGTTGTTGTATCTTTTACATGTAAAGACAGAGATTATGCAGGATTTAAACTTTTTAGAAGTAGTGGAAATATCTTGAATTACTATAATATTTCAAATTTTGTAAAGGGAAAGAGTTTTACAGATAAAAAATTGACAAAAGGCAAGAACTATTTTTATATGATAAAAGCTTACGATACAAGTGGCAATATAAGTCAAAGTAGGGTTTTGGAGATTAAATTAAAAAATATGCCAAAAAAGCTTTAAATAAAGAACTTAATGAGGTAGATTTGAATTTTAGGCACTTTAAAACTCGAGTGCTTCTTTGCAAAGTTTTGTGATGGCTTTAAAATTTTTATTTTGAATTTTATCTTTTGGGACTATCCAACTTCCTCCTACGCAAAGAACATTTTTTAGGCTTAAAAAATCCTTGAAATTATCCTTGTTGATTCCTCCCGTTGGGCAAAAAGAAGTGTCATGAAAAGGGCCAGCTAGTGCTTTTAAATGTTTGATTCCTCCGCTTGAAATGGCTGGAAATAGTTTGCACTGTTTTATACCTCTGTTTCTGGCAAACATAACTTCAGTAGCACTCGAAACTCCAGGAATGAATGGTATATTGTATCTTAAACATCCTTGTATAAGTTCATCATTAATGCCTGGGCTAAATACAAAATTGGCTCCAGCATTGATAGAGTT
Source organism: uncultured Campylobacterales bacterium (assembly GCA_964598135.1). Classification (GTDB taxonomy): domain Bacteria; phylum Campylobacterota; class Campylobacteria; order Campylobacterales; family Sulfurospirillaceae; genus JAADIZ01. The sequence goes on along the minus strand of CAZRAK010000016.1, from coordinate 8,132 downwards.
TTTCAAGTCCATTATATTGCAAACTGTTCCAGCTCCCACATTTATGCTTGGTAACTTTTTTGCAATCTTCTCTATAGCTTTTAGTCCAGCATCTGTTCTTAAAGTTATCTCCATAATATTAATTCCGCCATCTAATAAAGCTTCCGCCAATGGCAGAGCATCATTTTCATCTTCAAGAACAATGACTGGAATAATGGGTGAGATTTTCATAATTTCTAATGTATTCATATATTCTCCTAAAATATACTAGCTCCGTGTTCCGCATCTGAAATATTATCTCTGAATATTCCAAAAAGCTCTCTTCCTGTGCCACTATAATTTTTGCTTAAATCTATAATTTTTGCTTCTGTTTGTTTCGGGTTTTTTGCAAATAGAGTTATCTTTTTATTGATGATGTCTAAGTGAATTATATCACCATTTTGAATCTTCGACAATACTCCACCATCTATCGCTTCGGGTATTAAGTGTATGGCAGAGGGTACTTTTCCTGAAGCTCCCGACATTCTTCCATCAGTGATAATTCCAACTTTATACCCTCTATCTTGTAAAATTCCCATAGGAGTCATGAGTCCGTGAAGTTCGGGCATACCATTCGCTTTTGGACCTTGATATCGCACTACAGCTATAAAATCTTTTTCCAATTTACCCTTACTAAAGGCTATTTGCAACTCTTCTTGTGATTCAAATACGATTGCAGGTGCTAATATATTGAAATGTTCCTTTTTTAATGCAGAAGTTTTCATCACACTTCTGCCGATATTTCCATTAAGCACTCTAAGCCCGCCTTCTGTGCTAAATGGTTGGTTTGGTTTAGATATGACTTCTTCATCTCTTGAATTTAAAACATCATTTCTATACCTTAAAACTTCATTTTCCAAAAAAGGTTCAACTATATAATTTTTAAGCCCTTTGCCCATGATTGTTTCTACATCTTCATGCAAAAGCTCAAGCTGTAAAAGTTGATGAATAACAACGCTAAGTCCGCCCGCTTCTCTAAAGTCATTTATATCAGCTTTTCCATTTGGATAAAGTTTACATATCAAAGGAGTGACACAAGACAGAGCATCAAAATCATCCCAATTTAAAATAATTCCAGCAGATTTTGCCATAGATATGAGGTGCATGGTTTGATTTGTTGAACCACCAGTTGCCATCAATCCAACTATAGCATTTACAAAACTTCTCTCATCTACAATCTGAGCTATTGGTTTATAGTATTTTAAAAGTTGTTCACATGCAAATTTTGTTAACTCTTTTCTTAAAGGAGTGTAGGCATTGATAAATGAGCTGTTTGGAAGTTGTAAACCCATCATCTCTAAAATCATTTGATTTGAATTTGCAGTTCCGTAAAATGTACAAGTTCCACTACTATGGTAAGAAGCAGATTCTACTTTTAGGAGCTCTTTTTTGCCTATATTGCCTTGTGTATATTCTTGCCTCGCCTTTGCTTTTAGTGAATTATTGATACCTGAAGTCATAGGACCTGCTGGCATAAAGATAGACGGCAGATGTCCAAAACTCATAGCAGCCATAAAAAGCCCAGGTACAATTTTGTCACAAACTCCTAAATAAATAGCCCCATCATATACATTATGAGAGAGTGCAATTGCCGCTGATAAGGCGATTGTATCTCTACTATAGAGGCTCAATTCCATGCCTGATTGAGATTGGGTTATGCCATCACACATAGCAGGAACCCCTCCTGCTACTTGAGCACTAGCTCCATTGTTAAGAAGTGTTTTTTTTATCAAATCTGGAAAATACTTAAAAGGTTCATGAGCTGAAAGCATATCATTGTATGCTGTAATGATTGCGATATTGGGCATATTGGTAGTTTCAAGTAGATTTTTGTTCTCATCGCTTAGGGAGGCTATAGCATGAGCTATATTGCTACAACCCAAACAATCTCTATTGGTTTTACATCTATTTTTTGCATTTTGCATTTTTTCTTTATACGCTATTCTGGTCTTTTTTGATCTTTTTTGTATATTTTTTGTTACTTCTTGTACTATTTTATTCATGCAAAATATACCTCTATATTTTTTAACTTTTGATTTAAGATTGAGCTTACTGGATAAATGTTGAAGTTATCTGTTTTTATCGCTGATTTGTAAACTTGAAGTTTGTCTCTTCCTTCAAAATGCAGAAAAATATGAATTGAGCTTAAAATTGCTACTCTTGTTAAGCTTAGTCTATGAAAATTTACATCGTCTCTTTTCACTACTAAAGTTAAATTTGAATTTTCCAAACTAAAAGCTTCTTTGAAGTTCTCCTTATTTGGAAATAAAGAAGCTGTATGTCCATCATCTCCCATACCTAATATGATAATATCAAAAGGTTGCAACTCATTTTTTATGATTTTTTCATAAAACTTTTGTGTAGATTCTAAAGTTTTATTTTCTCTATACATACCGATGAATTTGGCTTTTGAGGCAAAATTTTTCATAAGATAGATTTTGACAAGCTTTTCATTGCTATTATCATCTTTGTTGTCCACCCATCTTTCATCGCAAAGGCTTATAGTAACTCTATCCCAAGCTATGTCGCAAAGACTTAGTTCTTTAAATAATTTTTTTGGAGTATTTCCCCCGCTTACTACTAAAGATGCTTTGCCTTTTTTTAGTATTTTTTGGCTTAATATCTTACAAATTTCTTTGCTCAATTTTGAAGTTAGTATATCCGAATTTATAAATTTGTGAAAATTAACAACACTCATCATGCCAGCTTCTTCCATCTCTTGCTATTAGTTCAATTGAAGCCGATGGTCCATCAGTTCCAGCTGTATAAGTTCTAATAGGAGTTAAATTTTCATTCCATCCATTTATGATTTTATCTGTCCATTTCCATGCAGTTTCAACTTCATCAAGACGCATAAAAAGAGTTGCATTGTCCCTTATAATGTCAAGTATTAACCTCTCATATGCACTAGATTTTCTTTTTTGATTTATAGGATTGTTTAGTTCAAGTGCCACTTTTTGTAGTTTCATATGCTCACTAAGCCCTGGGATTTTATTCATCAATTCTAGTTGAATACTCTCCTTTGGTTGTAGTGTGATTACTAGCTTATTTTCAGATATATTTGTGCTATTGTCATGAAAAATTGAGTATGGAATGCTCTTAAATTGAATTACGATTTCAGAATTTCTTCTGCTCATTCTCTTTCCGCTTCTTATATAAAATGGAACCCCACTCCATCTCCAATTATCAATATCAACTCTAATTGCTGCAAAAGTTTCTGTTTTACTCTCTTGTAACTCTTTGCTTTTTAGATAACCAGGAACTATTTCTCCTTTGATTTGACCTTGTATGTATTGAGCTCTAACAGTTTTTGACTCAATATCTTTTGCATCCATTAATCTTAATGATTTTAAAACCTTTACCTTTTCATCTCTGACATCATTTGCACGAAGTGAGCTTGGCGATTCCATTGCTATTAGACATAAAAGTTGCATCAAATGATTTTGTATCATATCTCTTAGTGCGCCATATTCATCATAATATCCAGCTCTCTGCTCTACTCCAACACTTTCAGCTACAGTTATTTGGATATGGTCTATGTTGCTTGCGTCCCATAAGGGCATAAAAATTCTATTTGAAAATCTCAATGCTAATATGTTTTGAACTGTATCTTTGCCAAGATAATGATCTATTCTAAATATTTGTTGTTCTTTAAAATATCTTAATACTTCTGTATTTATTGATTGTGAGGATTCTAAGTTTAAGCCAATCGGCTTTTCAAGAACAACTCTACTCTCTTTGGTTATCAGCTTAGAGTTATATAGATTTCTACAAATTGTTCCATAAAAATCAGATGAAGTGGAAAAATAGTAAATTCTATCTCTTTTCAAATAAACCTCTAAAATCTTTTTTAAATTTTTATAGTTTGATTCATCATCAAAATCAAGTTTACAGAATTCAAGTCGCTTTTCAAAAGTAGCAAATTTTTTATCATCAAACTCACCTTTTGGAAGAAACTCAAGAAGTTTTTTTTGAATAAGCTTTTTATGCTCTTTTAGGATTAATTTTTTTCTGCTTATGATTATAACTCTACTTTTATTGTCTATATGATGATCGCTATAGAGGTGATAAACAGCTGGCAGTAGTTTTCTAAAGGATAAATCCCCGTGTCCACCAAAGATAATGATATCACACTCTCTTTTTGTAGTATCCATAATCAATCCACTTTCATTGCTTTGCGCGTGATGTTATTATATCATACTATAGTAACAATTCATAATAACATTATAATAACATCCAAGAAGTAAATCTTCCCACTTTTTATTTAAGGAAGCTGTTTAAGATTTTTTAAAAAGATTTTGTCTGTTTATATCCCTTCTCTTTAATTAGCCCAACAAGCTCTCCTGCGTCTGGAAATCTCTGTATATATGTTCCAACTTTCAGTAGTTTTGAAAAAATAAGTTTTCCATCACAGCTTACATCAAAAGCCCCTCTATCACCTGCAACCAATGTTACTTGTGCATCGCTAAATACCTCTTTTATCTCCTCTTCCGCACGGGAAGCTCTTGGTAAATAGTTTCACACAGTACAGTATGAAATGATTATATTCATCTATCCATTCCTTAGCTTATCTCTTAATTCAGCCATTTTTTGCGAAATTAAACTTGCATCTTTTACAAGTTTTGAGAGATGACCAAAAGATTCTAATATAATGATGTGATTTTGGGCAATAGCCTGTTTTAACAGCTCCATTATAGGTTTAAAATTCTCTTCGTAAGAAGTTTTATCAACCATTTTCTTTTTAAAATCAAAGTCAATTCCCTTAAGCATATAATACATAGCTATCAAATTACCCTTGATTCTATAAAATTTATCATCTTGAGTAGTAAAAGTTGTCTTTAGCATTAAGTTGGTTTGAAGTTGCTGTTTTAGCCTGTCCAAAGCAACAGCTAAATTATCAGAGTTAACTATAAAGACTGCTCTTTTTTGACTCATATTTTTTTTATTATCCTCTTTGAGCTGTTTCAAATATACATCCATATTTGATATAGCTTCTTTTACTCTAGTACTATAGCTCGTAAAAATAGGAATTCTAAAATCTGCATATACATCAGACCTTGCTTGGACAATATGTTCGTTTGCCCCGCCTGTTCCTCTGTTTCTTGCTAAATTGTTCTCTAAAGTGTATAAGCCGATTCTGTACATCTCAATTTCGCCAACTTGCTCATAGTATTTATTGTCTATCCAAGTTCTTACACCTATAAAATTTGTAACTAGACCCTCATCTAGTAGATTTTGCAACCCACTTTTTAGAGCATCTGTTGTTGTTTTACCGATTAAGTTTTTGTAAGTCTTGATGATAGGAACTTTATCTGTGGTTATGCTATAAAATGGAGCAACTATAAGACTTATAGGAAAAAACCAAAGTACAAAAGCGACGATGGCAAGCATAATGAGCAGAAGAAATCTTTTTAAAAAAATTCCCCATTCTTTGTAATCTAATAAATATAAAGATATTTTCTTTTTCTCTACCACTTCTTTCATAATATTTTAATCCTTTATAGTTGGAATTGCACTAAGGAGTTTTTTTGTATATGGTGCTTCAGGATTGCTAAAAAGTTCATCTACTGTTTTTAGCTCCACTATATCTCCAAAGTACATAACTATAATTCTATCTGAAATATGCTCAACAACACTTAAATCATGTGAAATAAATATATATGTTAAGTTAAACTCTTTTTGAAGATCAAGCAGCAAATTTAAAACTTGAGCTTGTATGGAAACATCTAAAGCACTTACGGGTTCGTCACAAACTATGATTTCAGGATTTAATGCTAAAGCTCTAGCTATCCCGATTCTTTGCCTTTGACCTCCTGAAAATTGATGTGGATATCTTTCATACCAATCAGACTCCATGCCAACTTTTTCCATCAGATATAAGACTCTTTGTTTTATCTCTTTATCACTCATATCAGTATTTAATTTTAATGGTTCCCCAATAATTGAGCCAACTTTCCATCTCGGATTTAAAGAAGAGTATGGGTCTTGAAATATGATTTGAACCTTTCTTCTGTACTCACTTAGCCCTTCATGCTTTAATTTTGTGATATCTTCACCCTTAAACAGTATCTTTCCGCTAGTAGGTTCTTCTATTTTAAGAAGAAGTTTTGCTGTAGTTGATTTTCCACAACCACTCTCGCCAACTATACTCAAAACTTCACCCTTTTTTACATTAAAAGAGATCCCATTTACGGCTTTTATAGTTTTTGGTTTTTTAAATAATCCCAAATTAATTTCATAATATTTCTTTAAATCTTTTATTTCATATACTATATCGCTCACCTTATCTCCTTTGGAAAAGATAGATAATCAACACTATCATCAACTGTATCAAGCTTGGCTTTTCTTGGAGTGATTCCTGGTATTGGTATAGAATGCAATAGTGCTTTTGTATAGGGGTGTCTAGGGTCTTTAAACAACTCTTGTGCAGTTGCTTTTTCTACGATATGACCCTTATACATAACAACTACTTCGTCAGCTATTTGATAAACTACACCTAAATCATGAGTGATAAAAAGTATAGAAGTTCCTTTTTTCTTTTGTAAATCATTCATGAGGTCTAATACTTGAGCTTGAATAGTTACATCAAGAGCAGTTGTTGGCTCATCTGCTATTAGCATTTTTGGCTCACATGCCATAGCTATTGCTATCATGACTCTTTGCCTTTGACCGCCACTTAATTTAAAAGGAAATTCTCTATATTTTTCTCTAGGACTTCTTATGCCAACTAACTCTAATGCTTCTACTACTTTTTCAAGCCTCTGTTTTTTATTTAACTCTTTATGGTGAAGTCTTAGTGCCTCATCTATTTGGTAACCAACCGTGTATGATGGGTTTAAAGAAGTCATAGGCTCTTGAAATATCATAGCTATATCTCGTCCTCTGACTCTTCTCATTTGTGCATCACTTAATTTCAAAAGATCTGTATCTTCAAATATAATTTCACCACCCTCTATCTCTCCAGGGCGGTCTATCAATCTCATGATAGATAGTGAAGTTATACTCTTGCCGCTCCCACTCTCTCCAACTATACAGACGGTTTTACCTTTTGGTATATCAAAACTAATATCATCCACAGCTTTGTTGACTCCTGCATCAGAATAAAAGTAAGTTTTTAGATTTTTTACAGATAGTAACATTATTTATCCTTTAGTTTTGGGTCTAGTACATCCATCAAACCATCGCCCATAAGATTAAAACTAAGAACTGTTAAAAATATGGCAAGACCAGGATAAAAAATCATCCAAGGAGCTGTAGTTATAAATTGCAAAGAGTCACTTAGCATGGCTCCCCACTCAGGCAATGGAGGTTGAGCACCAAGTCCTAAGAAGCTAAGCCCAGCAGCCTCTAAAACAGCAGAAGCAAATCCCATGGTAGCTTGTACGATTATTGGACTTGCGCAGTTTGGAAGTATTACAACGAACATCAATCTTAGATTTGACGAACCGTTTATCCTACTTGCTATTACATACTCTTTTTCTCTTTCAGCTAGTACGGAGGCTCGTACAATTCTTGCATAAGTAGGAATTCCAACTATTCCGATGGCAGTCATCGCACTAAACAGACTAGGACCTAAAATAGAAACAATTACAATCGCTAATAAAATTGCAGGAATTGAGAGCATAATATCAACTATTCTCATAATAAAAAGATCCACTTTACCACCAAAATATGCAGCAAAAATTCCCATCACTAAGCCAAATGAGAGTGAAACTCCAACAGAAATGGCTCCTACCATCAAAGATATACGAGAGCCAAATATAATTCTTGAAAATAAATCTCTACCAAAGTCATCAGTTCCTAAAACATGGCTCATCACCCCTTTTGCATCCCACATAGGAGGAATTAATCTGTCAGATAAATTTTGGATATCAGGTGAATATGGTGCAACAATAGGTGCGAAAAAAGCGGTTAACAGTAGTAAAACCACAACTATAAAACCAACAACTGCAGCTTTGTTTTTTTTGTACTGTTTCATAAATTCAAGCAACTGTTCCATCAACTAAGCCTTATTTTTGGATTTATAAAAGCATATAAAAGGTCAACTACAAAGTTGACAATTATAAAGATGATAGCAATTATTAATGTTGTTGACTGGATAACGGGAAAATCTC
>CAZRAK010000015.1:0-33206 GCA_964598135.1 uncultured Campylobacterales bacterium | reverse complement strand
TTTTACTGATAGCTTCGATTCTGCCTTTTGTGTTTTAATTTATATAAGATGCCCCACAATAGGGCATCTTAGCTACACTATCTCAAAGATTAACTCATCATTAAAAGCTTTGATGTTTACGCTTGAACCATCTTTTAATTCATCTCTTAAAATCATATCGGCTAATTTATCTTCTATGAGTTCATAAATGGCACGCTTTAGTGGTCTTGCCCCATATACTGGGTCAAAACCTGCTTTTGCTATTAACTCTTTTGCACTATCGTCTAAACTGATTTTTATACCTCGTTCATCTAATCTTTGTTTCAAATCTTCAAACATAATTTTAACAATATTTTTAATATCTTCAAAATTTAATGGATTGAAAATCACTATATCATCTAATCTATTTAAAAACTCTGGTTTAAAATATCTTTTTATTTCATTCATCACTTCAGCTTCACAATTTTGTGGATTTTCCATGATTTTATCACTTGCTATATTTGATGTAAGAATGATAATAGTATTTTTAAAGTCTATCGTTACTCCCTTATTGTCGGTTAATCTTCCATCATCAAGCACTTGAAGCAAAATATTAAATACATCTGGATGGGCTTTTTCTACCTCATCAAAAAGCAAAACACTATATGGCTTTCTTCTAACTGCTTCGGTTAGTTGCCCGCCCTCATCATATCCTACATATCCTGGAGCCGCTCCTATAAGTCTGCTTACTGCGTGTTTTTCCATATACTCACTCATATCAAATCGTATCAAGGATTTTTCACTATCAAATAAAAATTTTGCTAAAGCTTTTGCACTTTGCGTCTTTCCAACTCCCGTGGGTCCTAGAAACATAAAACTTCCTATCGGTTTTGATTCGCTACTAAGTCCTGCTTTGTTTCTTTTGATGGCTCTTCCAATAGCATGTAAAGCCTTATCTTGTCCAACTACCTCTTCTTCTAGCTTATCTTCAATATCTAAAACTTTTTGCTTATCACTTTGAAGCATTTTGTTTACTGGAATTCCCGTCCATTTACTAACAATTGAAGCTATCATCTCTTCATCAACACTATTTTTAAGTAGAGTCCCACTCTCTTGCATATCATTCCACTTGGCATTTAACTCCTCTTCTTTGAGATTTAATTCAGGAATCTTACCATACTCGATTTCGGCTGCTTTGTTAAAATCACTATTTTTCTTTGCTATCTCAGCTTCTCTTTTGAGTGTTTCTGCTTCACTTTTCATACTAGCAATTTGTTCAAAAACCTCTTTTTCGTTATCAAATTGCATTTGAAGTTTTTGTTTATGCTCTTTTGCATCACCAAGCTCTTTTTCTATCTCTTCTAGTCTTTGCCTGTTTTTCCTTTTACCTTCCATTAAAAGAGCCTCTTTTTCAACCATAAGTCTTCCGATTTTTATCTTTACGCGACTTAGCTCAATCGGCTCACTCTCTATTTGCATCTTCAATTCACTCGCCCCTTCATCTATGAGGTCTATCGCTTTATCTGGTAAAAATCTATCTGTTATATATCTATCACTTAGTTTTGCAGCTGCCACCAAAGCACCGTCAGTTATCCTCACACTATGAAATGCCTCTAAAGACTCCTTTATACCTCTTAGTATTTGTAAAGCTTCATTGATGCTTGGCTCATCAACTTTAACAGGCTGAAATCTTCTTTGAAGCGCTGTATCTTTTTCAAAATATTTTCTATACTCTTTAAGGGTTGTTGCTCCTATAGTATGCAATTCACCTCTTGCAAGGGTAGGTTTTAGGATATTTGCGGCGTCCATGCTGCCTTCACTTGCTCCTGCTCCTATGATTGTATGAATCTCATCTATAAAAAGTATGATATTTCCAGCACTTTTAACTTCATCAATAACCGCTTTTAACCTATCTTCAAATTCTCCTCTATACTTTGCACCTGCAATTAGTGCACTTAAATCTAGTGTTACAACTCTTTTATTTTGTAGGCTCAAAGGCACATCATTATTTGCTATTTTTATCGCCAAACCCTCTGCAATAGCTGTTTTTCCAGTTCCAGGTTCACCTATTAAAATTGGATTATTTTTTGTTTTTCGTATTAAAATCTGCATAATTCTATGTATTTCTTCATCTCTACCAATAACTGGGTCAAGTTCTCCATCTAACGCTTTCTTGGTTAAATCTATACCATATTTTTCCAAAGACTCAAGTGTTTCATCAGCTGTTTGTTTATCTATCTTTTTATTTCCTCTTAAAGCTTCTAGCGTTTTTTTAATTTCTTGAATATCTACATATTTTGAGAATATCTCTTTAATGGCTTTATCTTTTAAATTCTCTAGCAACCAAGTATCTACAGAGAGATAGCTATCTCCATTTTTGCTCATCAAACCCTCTGCACTATGCAAAGATTCTACCAAAGTACGAGACAATTTTATACTCTCTTTTGTTACATGTGAAGCTGATGGTAAAGAGTTTACTCTGCTTTTAACTTCTAGCTCAAGTGCAGATTTGTCAATATTCATCTTATTTAAAACTTGATTTAAAATTGAAGATGAATTTGTAAGTAATGCCCATACAATATGCAATGGTGCTACTTCTGGATTTTTTGCATGAAGTGCTAAGGATAGTGCACTCTCTATTGTTTGCGTCATTTGGTGTGTTAATTTTTCAAATATTTTATTCATTTTATGACTCCTTTTTATTTGGCAAAGTCCAAGAAAAATTCCTCACAGTTATCGCTACGCCTTTGGCAAGAAAAATTTAATGTATATAGTATAAATTCAGATATATCTGTCTGAAATATACTATATGCTTTGCTATTTTTTAACGATATTATACAACTTTAGTCTATTGATGTCAAGTTTATTTAGTTTATATTTACATATAACCTTAATAAATTTATTTATCTATGCTTTATTTATCTATGATTTATACTTATTTTAGGGAAAATTAGATAGAATCCGTAACTATTTAAATCACGGAGAAATATCAATATGAAACATTTAAAAATAGCAACATTTGGTTTTGTTGCCACCCTGATTGGCGCAACAATTTTAATGAGTACAACGGTTTTTGCTAAAACCAAAGAGAGCGAATCTAGCAGACTTGCTGCACTTGCAAAATATACTAGAGTAGTAGGAACGATTGAAAAATATTATGTTGACGATATAAATATAAGTGCTATTATCAATAAATCAATAGACGGACTTATGTCAAATCTTGATGCACACTCTTCATTCTTGGATAAAAAGGGATTTAAAAACTTAAAAATTCAAACAGATGGAGAGTTTGGTGGTCTTGGAATCACAGTTGGCATGAGAAGAGGTGCACTTACTATCATATCTCCAATAGAGGGAACTCCAGCGGATAAAGCAGGTGTAAAAGCAGGTGATATCATACTAAAAATTGATGATTTATCCACTTTAAATATGACTATAGATGAAGCCGTCAGCCATATGAGAGGCAAGCCAAAAACAAAAATAGTTTTAACAATAGTTAGAAAAAATGAGACAAAACCAATAATAATCCCAATTATCAGAGATATCATAAAAATTAACTCTGTATATGCAAAAATGATAGAAAAAGAGAATATCTTATATCTTAGGGTTACAAGTTTTGATAAAAAGGTTGTAGAAAAAACAAAAGAGGCACTTTTGAAACACAAAAATTTAAAAGGAATTATACTAGATCTTCGAAATAACCCTGGTGGACTCTTAAATCAAGCTGTGGGTTTAGTTGATTTATTTGTAGATAAAGGAGTTATAGTTTCACAAAAAGGAAGAGACAAAAAAGAAGATGCAAAATATAATGCAACAACTTCTACTACTTTAACAAAAGTCCCTATGGCTGTTTTAGTAAATGGAGGGAGTGCTAGTGCAAGCGAAATTGTTAGTGGCTCGCTTCAAGATCATAAAAGAGCTATCATAATTGGGGAGAGAACTTTTGGAAAAGGAAGTGTTCAAGTGATACTGCCTATAAATAATACTGAGGCCCTAAGACTCACAATCGCAAGATACTATCTACCTAGTGGCAGAACTATACAAGCTGTTGGAGTAAAACCTGATGTTGTTGTAAGTGCTGGAGTTGTCCCTCATAAAGTAGATGAATTTTCGATAAAAGAGAAAGAGTTGAAAAAACACTTAAAAGGTGAATTAAATAAGATAGAAAAGAAAAAAATCAAAATAAGCAAGGCAGATAAAAACACGATAACACCTGAAGATGTGTTAAAAGATATACAACTTAAAACCGCAATTGATACTATAAAAATTTTATCTATTGCCAAAGAAAACTAGGAGAATAAAGTGCAAAAAAAAGAGTTATTATACGAAGGAAAAGGCAAAAGGTTATACAAAACTGAAGATGATGAACTACTTGTTAGTGTTTTTAAAGATGATTTAACAGCTTTTAATGCTCAAAAGACTGGCAATGAAAAAGGCAAAGGTGCATTAAATTGTAAGATAAGCACACTACTTTTCCATCTTTTGGAGAGCTATGGAATAAAAACTCACCTTGTAAAAACGATAGATGACTCTTCACAACTTATTAAAAAAGTGAATATTATCCCTCTTGAAGTAGTTGTTAGAAATATAGCAACAGGTTCTTTGACAAAGAGATTGGGCATAAAAGACGGCACAATATTGCCTTTTGCACTAGTTGAATTTTATTATAAAGATGATGACTTAAATGACCCTCTTGTCAACGATGAACACTGCTTAATGATGGATTTGCTCAAAAGTGAATCCGACCTTGAAGAGCTAAAAAGACTTGGTAGAGAGATAAATAGTATATTGAAGAAATTCTTTGAAAAAAGAGATTTAAAACTAGTAGATTTTAAGGTTGAATTTGGAGTTGATAAAGATGGGAATATCCTCCTTTCAGATGAAATAAGTCCTGATAGTTGTAGATTTTGGGATGCAAAAACAGACGAAAAACTAGATAAAGATAGATTTAGACAAGGGCTTGGTGGTGTAAAGATGGCTTATGAAGAAGTGCTAAAAAGAGTACTACAAAAGAGGGATTAATTTTATGAAAGTAGTAGTAAATATTCAATTAAAAAGTGGGGTTTTAGACCCACAAGGAAAAGCGGTTCATCATGCGCTTTTAGCTCTACAATTTGATGAAGTTGAAAATGTAAGAATTGGTAAGCAAATCATATTAGATATAAAAAACAGCGAAAAAGAGAAGACATTAAAAAGAGTAAAAAATATGTGTGAAGATTTGCTCGCAAATACTGTAATTGAGACTTATAGTATAGAGATTAAGGATTGATATGAAAGTCGTTGTTGCTGTATTTCCAGGGACTAATTGTGAAACTGATACAAAATACGCTTTTGAGAAAATCGGTTGTAAAGTTGAGTTGCTTTTCCATAAAGTTGATACCTTGCCAAACAGTACCGACTTAGTAGTTCTACCTGGTGGATTTAGCTATGGCGATTATCTACGAAGTGCAGCAATATCAAAGTTTTCACCTATCATGAAGGCTGTGATTGGATTTGCAAACAAAGGTGGCTTGGTTCTTGGTATATGTAATGGTTTTCAAATGCTACTTGAAGCAAAACTTTTACCAGGTGCTATGAAGAGAAATCAAAAAACTCACTTTATATCAAAATATCAACACTTAAAAGTTATAAACAATAACAATACATTTTTAAAAAAATTGGCAATTGGTGATATCTTAAATATCCCTATAGCTCATGGTGAGGGAAACTATTTTATCGATAAAGACAGAGTAAAAGATTTATATATCGACGAACAAGTTCTTTTAGAATACTGTGATGAAAATGGAAACAAAGAAAACCCAAATGGTTCAGTTAGTCAAATTGCAGGGCTTTGTAACAAAAATAAAAATGTTTTTGGGCTAATGCCTCATCCTGAGCGAGCTATGGAAAAGTTACTTGGTTCAGATGATGGAGTTAAGATGTTAGAGGGTTTTTTGAAGTAGATTGATGAGATTTTTATTTGGTTTTATATTTTGTTTCTCAACTGTTTTTGCAAGTATGCAAGATACAAATGCAACGACTGATATCAACAATACAGTTCAAAAAAAACAGACGATTTTTCTCTCTTATGAAAATATTCCCGATAAAGTATTTGTAAATCAAATATTCTCTATAAAAGTCAAAGCAATCATCACTGTGAATGATTTTGATAAGATAAAAAATCGTATCTCTCTTACAAATGGTATGAAAGTTGTAAACGCTAAGGAAAATTGGAAATGGTACAATGATGAGATATTTTATAAAACATTTTATCTAAAAGCATTAGATAAAAACGCTACGATGCCTCAAATGTATTTTGAATTATATAAAGATGGCAACATAACAAATTCTCAGAAATTTCCAAAATTAAAGCTCAATATTATCAATCTTAATACAGATAAATACTTTTCGCATGTGATAGCAGACTCTTTAATTGTACTAAAAAGTAAAACAACGAGTTTTGATGAAAAAAATCTTATCATAGTATTAGAAATTGAGGCAAAAAATTCAAATTTAAAAGATTTTAAACTCTCTTGGGTAAAAAGAGATGGTATAGATTCCAAATTTGATAATACTCCAATATATAAAATTTATTACTATGCAATAATTCCCAAATATACTCAAAAATTTATCTTCACCTACTTTAATACAAAAACCAATGCTTTTATAAAAAAACAGATAAAGATAGTTGTTGATAACGATGCAGTAAGCACCCAAAGTGATTTAAATCCTAAAGATGGCACTTTTGTTATATATAAAAATATCTCTTTTGGTTTGATATTTTTATTTTTACTCTATATTTTCATAAAAAGAAGAAGATTAATCTACTTATTATTTCTCATTTTATTAGTGGCATACTATTTTATAGATACAAACCCATTAAATAGCATCAAAATACCAACCAATACAAAAGTACAAATACTTCCAACAAGAAACTCCACTATCTTTTATATAACTCCGAGAGTTTTATATGTTCAAAAAATAATGACTAGGGAAAATTATATAAAAATAATTCTTCCAAATGGAAAAATCGGATGGATTAAGGATCAAAATGCTAGCAACAATTAAATCACTAATAATCATGATACAATTTGTTATCACGGTATTAATTACGATAGTTCTTATGTATATCTTTCGAAATCATACATATAAGATAAGACAAGGTTGGGCAAAAATGCAAACTTTTTTGATAAATTTTAAGATAATTCAAAGAGGAAAAATAGATAAAAAAGCGAAGATGATACTTGTAAATCATCAAAGTCTTCTTGATATCACTTCGTTAGAAGCCATATACCCTAAAGATTTGTGCTGGGTTGCAAAAAAAGAGATAAGAGATATTCCGCTTTTTGGACACATATTAAAAGCACCAAAGATGATAATCATAGATAGAAAAGATAGGAGATCCTTGGTCAAAATGTTCAAACAAGCAAAAGAGAGGATAAATGACGGTAGAGTTATAGCTATATTTCCAGAGGGGACAAGAGGAAGAGGTAAAAAACTTTTAAAATTTCAAAGCGGTGCAAAGTTTTTAGCGCAAAAGTTAGATATGCAAGTGCAACCTGTTGTAGTGGCAAACACCAAATATATATTAGATTCTCAAAACTTCAAAGCACATAGCGGAGAAGTTATAGTAAAATTTTTAGATTTAGTTGATCCAAAAAGTGATGAAAGCTGGTATGAAAACACAAGAAAAAATATGCAAAAAACATTAGATGAACTAAATGAGGAGATAGAGGTAAAATGAGTCAATTTTTCAGCAACAACCAAAGCTTTAAGATGCACCTTGGCTCCTCTTTAAGCAAAATAACGAAGAGTAATAGCTCATATTTTAGTAAAAAATAAAACAAGTTTCTTCTTGGCAAAGCCAAAGCAATAGTAACGAGGAATTTAGAAGGGGCTTTGCCCCTAAAAGGGGACAATAATATGAAACGATTTTTAGGCAAAAAAAAGATTCTTCGCATATATATTGACAATCAAGATAAATTTGATGGTCGCCCTTTATGGGAAGAGATACTTAAAAAGGCACAAGAGTTAGAAATGGCAGGAGCTACTGTTTTTAAAGGTGTAGCAGGAATCGGTATACATAGCGAACTTAGAAGTTTCAATGTCTTTACGATGTCTCAAGAGTTGCCATTGGTTATAGAAGTAATTGACTCAGAAGAGAAAATAGTTAATTTTATCGATAAAATTGATTTTATGATTAAAGAAGGTATAACCACTATATCTGATACTCAAGTAATAAAATACAAACATAAATAAGCAGTTCATGAACTTTTTTCTCTTATTATATATCGGATTAGGTGGTTTTCTAGGAGCAATTTCAAGATTTTTAATCTCTACTTTTGTACAAAAACAATTTAGCATACTCTTCCCTATAGGAACTCTAAGCGTAAATATATTGGGTAGTTTTATCATGGGTTTTATGGTTATGTTTTTTCAAAATATGATAGAACCTCAATATAAAGCCTTTGTATTGACTGGTTTCTTAGGAGCATTGACCACTTTTTCAACTTTTTCACTAGAAAATGTCAATATGATTCAAGATGGTGACTACAGTAGAGTTGCTTTAAATATAATGTTAAATGTTATCCTCTCTTTGGCATCTACATTTTTCGCAATTATTTTATTTAAAAAATTATATATATAAGATTTTAAACCTTGATATATATCAACTAAAGATTTATAAACAAATTAACTCAATGTTCTTGAAATATTTGCTTTTTTATGATAAAATAACAAAAAAATTTAAGGAGAAATTATGGCAAAACATCAATTTCAAACAGAGGTCACACAACTTTTAGATCTCATGATTCACTCTTTGTACTCAAACAAAGAGATATTTTTAAGAGAGCTTATATCAAACTCTTCGGATGCTCTTGATAAGTTAAATTATCTCACTCTCACAGACGATACTTATAAAACTCTAAAATATGAACCTAAAATCAAGATAAACTTGAATAAAGAGAAAAAAACTCTAACTATCACCGATAGTGGAATTGGTATGAACGAAGAGGAGTTGGTAGAAAACTTAGGAACTATTGCGAAAAGTGGTACAAAATCATTTCTAACACAACTTAGTGGTGATAAGAAAAAAGATTCACAACTTATTGGTCAGTTTGGTGTTGGTTTTTATAGTGCTTTTATGGTAGCAAATAAAATTGAGGTTTTAAGTAAAAAAGCTGGAGACGAACAAGCCTGGAAATGGATAAGTGAGGCTACAGGTGAGTACGAAATAAAAAAAGCGAAAAAAGCCGATTTTGGAGTTAAAATTACTCTTCATATCAAAGATGATGAGAGTGAATCTTTAGAAGTCTACAGAATAGAGGATATAGTAAAAAAATACTCAAATCATATACCTTTTGGCATATATATGGATAAAGAGGAGAGTATCCCAAGCAAAAAAGAGGGTGAAGAGCCAAAAAAAGAGATTAAAGAGGTACAAATAAATAAAGCTTCAGCTCTTTGGACTTTAAATAAAAGAGATTTGAAAGATGAAGAGTACAGGGATTTTTATAAGCAAATATCACACGATAGTAGTGACCCTTTTTTGTGGGTTCACACAAAAGCTGAGGGAATAATAGAGTATAAAACACTTTTTTATGTTCCATCAACTCCACCAATGGATCTTTTTAGAGTTGATTATCAACCAGGAATCAAACTATATGTAAAAAGAGTCTTCATAACTGATGATGAAAAAGAGCTTCTTCCAACATATCTAAGATTTATGAAAGGTATCATAGATGCTGAAGATTTGCCACTAAATATAAGCCGTGAGATACTACAACAAAATAGAATCTTGGAAACTATTAAAAAAGCTTCAATTAAAAAAATCTTGGGTGAACTCAAAAAATTAAAAGATAAAGACAACAAAAAATACTTAGAGTTTTATAAAAACTTTGGCAAAGTCTTAAAAGAGGGACTTTATGGGGATTTTGAAAATAGAGATACTTTGCTTGAATTAGTACTTTTTAAATCAAGCAAACGAGATGGCTTAATTTCACTAAAAGAGTACAAAGAAGCAATGGGTGAGAAACAAAAAAGCATCTACTATATAACAGGTCAAAACGAAGCACTTCTTAAAAATTCTCCTTTGATAGAACAATTTAAGACTAAAGACATAGAGGTTCTTTTACTTGATGAAGAGGTTGATGCTATCGTAATTCCTATGGTTAACGAGTATGATAAAACTCCTATAAAACCAGTTAATAACTCAGATATCGATGAAGAGATAAAAAACGAAGATAAAATCAGCGAAGAGGATAAAAAAGATATAAGTGAAATACTAGTAAAAATGAAAGAGATATTAAAAGACGATACAAAAGATGTCAAGATATCTTCAAGACTTAGTGATTCACCCTCAGTCTTAGTTTATGATAAAAATGACCCTGATTTTCAGATGCAAGAGATGCTAAAACAGATGGGGCAAGACAATCTTCCTAAAGTAAAACCTATTTTAGAGATAAATCCAAAACACGAGATTTTCAAAAAGATCATAGAGAAAAAAGAGTTTTCAAGCCTACAAGATATCTCCTTTCTTTTACTTGACCAAGCAAAATTGGCTGAGGGCATGAAGATAGATGATGTGGCTAGTTTTTCAAAAAGATTAAATAAATATATAGCAAAAGCACTATAACCCCCTTGCATGTGAGGTTAAAAATCTCACATGCAAAAAATCATCAAACTTGACATTTTTTGATTACAATAATATAATAACAAAATTTTTGGGGATGGAGTTCCCCCGTATAAACGCTTAGGCTAATGACTCCTGCCATGTTACGATATCACAGATTATTCTAAATGGCTCTGTTTTTGTCTATAATTACTTATATAAGGAACTCAAAATATGCCCTACACTCTTTTTGCGTATATTTCTCATTTTATCATTTTACTTTTGTTACAAAGGAGTTTTAGATGAGCAAGTACATTTTATTTAATGTCATGCAGGTCTTAGTTGTTATGGGATTTTCCCCATTAGCTATGGGTGTATTAAATCGTCTCAAAGAGATGGTTCAATCAAAACATGGACCTAGCATCTTTCAACCCTACTGGGACCTTTGGAAGCTTTTTCATAAAGATGAAGTTATATCACAAGAGAGTTCATGGATTTTTCGCATAACTCCATACATCGTCTTTATAACACCAATATTTGTAACACTTCTCATCCCTGTACTTACTAATTATCCACTATTTTGGGCGTTTATGGCTGATATGGTTGGGGCAGGTTTTGTACTTGCTTTAGGTGGATTTTTTGCAGTTCTTGCCGCTGTTGATACTGCAAATCCTTATGGTCCTATGGGTGCTAGCCGAACTAGAATGGTTGGTTTTTTAGCAGAGCCTGTTTTTCTAATAGTATTTTTTACAGTCTCTTTTGTGGCAGATTCTACCATACCCTATATAGTACAAGAAAAATGGATAACTCCTATATCAAACTTTTTTGAACCCTCACATATATTGCTTTTAATCTCATTTATAATGTTAATTCTTGCTGAGAAAGGTCGAATTCCAGTTGATAATCCCTCAGGTCATTTTGAGCTAGCTATGATTGAAGAATCAAAAGATTTAGAGTACTCTGGCATAGGTGCAGCTCTTATGAAATGGGGTGGATGGATGAAATTTTTTGTCCTAATGATAATCTTTTGTAATGTTCTTTTAGCTCCTTGGGGCTTAGCTACCAATCTCCAATGGATATCACTATTTTTGGCAATTCCTTTTGTATTAATTAAAATTTTATTATTTATATTATTCCTAGTTTTCATTGAATCTTCTCTAGCAAAACTAAGGCTATTTAGAATTAGTGAATTCATAAGTGCAGCATTTGTTATAGCTGTTGTAGCGATGCTGACAAGTATATTTAATCAATATGGAGGCATATAATGAATACAGCTTTAATAATCAACCTAAATGCACTTGCTGGAGGATTTTTTATAATTGCCGCTTTTGGGATAATAGCCACTCGTCAAGTACGCGCAAGTTTAAATTTTTTCATCTTTCAGTCTATTTTTTTGGCAATTTCAGCATTTTTATTGGGAGTAAATCCTTTTTCTATGGATCTTTTAGCCGTAGGAGTGATAAATATCATAACAAAGGTTTGGCTACTACCTTGGCTTTTAAGAAAAATGGTAAAAAAAGAGATATATACAAGACGAGAAATTACACAAGTTTTTAGCATACCCACTTCACTTGTCATTGCTCTGATACTTACGATTGCTGCTTACTTCTTCAGCTTACCATGGGTAGAAACACAAAAAGTTTTGAGTGTTATTCATATAAATGTGCCTGTTGGATTGGCAGGTCTTTTTTTAGGGGCATATACACTCACCACTAGACGAGAAGCTGTTCCCCAACTTTTAGGACTGTTGGCTATGGAAAATGGGGCATTTTTTGCAGGCGTAGCAATAGCTCCAGATTTACCTCTTATAGCAGAATTAGCATTGGCTTTTGATATCTTGATTTTAACTTTTGTTATAGGAATTCTCACCCATACTGTTCAAGAACGCATCGGAACTACATCCATAGGAAGCCTTGCAAAACTTCGCGAGGAGACAAATAAATGATTTTAATCATACTTATACTAATACCGATAATTGCTGCCATATTATCCGTATTATCACGCCGTCAAACTTTTGGAGCAGTTGTTACGCTTATAAGTTCATTTGTAACACTATTTATTTCTATATGGATAATTCGAGATATCATCACTTCAGACAATCATATATTGGTGGCTATCGTTAATTGGTTATCCATAAATGCTCTAGGTGCACTAATAACACTGCTAATTTCAGTTGTATATTTTACGGCATCTCTTTTTTCTATGGGATATATGCATTTTGACAAAGAAAAAAGTACAAGAAAATATTATCTTAATTTTAATCTATTTGCATTTTCAATGCTTATATTACCACTCATTCAAGAGCCAAATGTGGTTTGGATAGCGGTTGAGTTAACAACTCTATTTTCAGTACTTCTTGTTGGTTTTGAAAATACACACGCAGCGCTTGAGGCTGCATGGAAATATGTAGTTCTTACTATCATGGGTGCAGCTTTTGCCCTACTTGGTTTTTTGATTCTTTACTGGGCTGCAAGACAAGCTGGAATCGAACATTATACTTGGGAAGGATTATTATCTATCGCACCTCAAATGTCTCCTACTCTTTTAAGGGCAGCTTTTATCTTTATCCTTGTAGGATTTGGAGCAAAAATCGGTTTAGTACCCTTACATACTTGGTTACCTGATGCTCACTCTCAAGCTCCAAGCCCTGTTTGCGCACTACTTTCAGGTGTTGAGACTACAGCAATACTATATATAATACTTCGTCTCTTACCTATCATTTCAGCCTCTGGTGCAATTGATATAAATAATTGGCTACTGGTATCTGGTTTGATTTCTGTTGGTGTTGCAGCTTTTTTATTGTTGCAAGTAAGCGATTATAAACGCCTACTTGCTTTTTCTACGGTTGAGCATATGGGTATTATAATGGTAGCAGTTGGCTTAGGCGGAGCTTCGGCACACTCTGGAGCTATTCTTCAAATAATAGGACATTCACTAACAAAATCATTTTGTTTTTATGCAGCAGGTACTATTTTACTTATTGCAGGTACAAAAGATATCAATTCAGTCCGAAACCTTATTAGGCGCTCACCAATTGCTGGTATTGCATTTTTATTTGGTGGATTAGCAATCGCTGGTGCTCCTCCATTTGCACTTTTTTTAAGTGAATTCTCAATCATAAGAGCAGGATTAAATAGAGGCGAATACCTAGTCATCGGGCTCTTAATATTTTTTATAGCAGTTGCATTTTTTGCCATTATGAGTCATATTAGCCATATGGTTTTTGGTGCACAAAATTCTCAAACTAAAGATTTAGTATCATTATCCTTGCCTATTAGTACAAAAATCACTTTAGTAGTTGCTGCCATACCTATCATAGTATTAGGTGTTTATATTCCACAAACTTTGCAAAAACTAATAGTGCTAGCAACAGCAACAATGGGAGGTTGAGTTTATGAATATTCAAAAAATTGCTACTTTAGCATCATCTCTTTGGTCTTTTAATCTTAAACCACATATTAATACTTCAACAAAAACTCTTGAAATTTATTGTGATAAATCACAAGTTCCTACTATTTGCGACTGGTTATCTAATTTGCAAAATTATCATTTTTCAGGATTAATTGTTGAGCAAAACAGTTCTTGGGAGGTTTGCTATTTGTTTGTTGGAGTTGATGAAGTGGGAGTTGTCAAAATCATAACTACTGCACCACTTGATACATACGACTTTAAAAGTGTAAGTATGTTCGTACACGCTACAGATTGGCATGAGCGAGAAGCTGAAGATTTATTTGGTTTAAATTTTGAAAATCATCCTCGTTTAGGTGATTTTATCCTACACGACGATGTTTGGCAAGAGGGCGTAAACCCTATGCGAAACTCTTTTAATAGAAAAGAGGCACTCTATAATCAAAAACCAAATCTTCACTGGCGACCTAGAAAAATCTTAAATGAACCAGGCTCTTTTATCATGCCAATAGGTCCTGTCTTTTCTGCAGAAGCTGAATCCATAAATATTCAATTAGAGACTATCGGGGAAGAGATTACCCGAGCATTTCCTAGACTCTTTTTTAAATTTCGAGGTGTTGAAAAGATTGCAGTTGGACGCTCAATCGAAAATGCACTACTTTTAGCCGAGCGAAATGCAGGAACTTCAGCCTTATCACATGCTCTTGCATACTGTATGGCAGTAGAACAACTTGGTGATAAAAAAGTACCAAAAAGGGCAGAAGCATTACGAATGTTTTTTGCAGAATTAGAGAGATTTAGAAGCCATATCAGCACTATTGAGAGTATCTGTAATTCAACAGGATTAGTGGTTGCAGCAAATCAAGTCGCTATTTTAGAAGAAGACATGTTACGACTAAGTGGAAAATTAACAGGGCATAGATATCTATTTGGTGTAATAATTCCAGGGGGGTTGAGCTGTAATTTTGATAATGAAGAGTGTCTAAATGCTGTAAAACAAATCAAAAAAACTCTTAAACAATTAGACGAGATAGAAAATTTATTGATAGATACTAGTAGTTTTCTTGACCGTCTCGAAGAAGTTGGTATCATAACTCAAATTCAGGCAAGAAATCATGGGTTAGTCGGTCCTATGGCTCGTGGCTCAAATTATTGTACTGATCTTCGAAAAATCAAACCATACTTAGAGTATAAATATCTTGATTTTGAAACTCCTTGTGAGCAAGAAGGCGATGGATATGCAAGACTTCGGGTACTATTTGCTGAGACAAGACAGAGTGTTAAAATTTTGGAACAAATTGTTCACAGTTTACCAAGAGGTGATATTTTTTCCAATAACGAATTTCATTCAGGTGTTGGACTTTGTGGTGTTGAAGCACCACGAGGAAGTACATGGCACTATGTACGAATAGATGAGAATAAAAAGATAAAGAGATATCATTTGCTCACACCATCATTCACAAATTGGCATGGATTTCATCTAGCTATAGAAAATTTTGCGTTTCAAGACTTACCTATTATCCTCTCAACACTAGGATTATCGGTTGCTGAAAATGATAGGTAATAAAGGAGAAAAATTATGAGTAGTTGGTTTAAAAAAGGTTTAAAAACTGGTATAGTCACAACCAAATATCCAAAAAAATATGAAAATGAAGCTGGTATAACTCCTGGTTTTCCAAATGATTTAAATAACACTAATATGGATGATGATTCTCTTATATCTTTGTGCCCTACTAATGCCCTTTATCACTCGTCAAAGAGCAGTATATCACTTGAGCGAAAGAAGTGTATTCACTGTTTTCGCTGTTCTCGCTCTTTAGAAAATTCAATGACTTGGAACAAAGAGTATGAGTGGGGAACTTTAAGAAAAAATTATACAAATTTTTCAAAAGAGTTTCATCACTCTATCCATATCAGAGTTGTAGATGCTGGAGATTGTGGTGCTTGTCTAAATGAAATCAAAATACTAAATAATCCATACTACAACATGCACAGACTAGGTTTTTTTATTACACCAACTCCTCGCAAGGCTGATATATTATTAGTAGTAGGTCCTGTAACTCAAAATATGAAAACTGCTTTAATTAAAACTTATGAAGCTATGCCAAATCCAAAAAAGGTGATGGCTGTAGGAACTTGTGCATTAAGTGGTGGTCTATTTCAAGAGGGATTTATTGCTGAACAAAAGCTTAGTGATATATTGCCAATTGACCTTAGTATTCCTGGATGTCCACCTCCTCCACTTGCGATTATACACGGATTATTAGTTCTTAGTGGACGCAAAAATTCGTACAAGGAGATGCAAAATGATTGATTTTAACTCTTTATTGACTATATCTTTTATACTATATTTATTTGGAATTATAGCTGTGCTTATAGTACCAAAAAACATAATTCCTAAAGCATTAGGTTTGTTTGGTAGTATCGGCTCCTTTTCACTTTTAATATTTGGTGCATATACTCTTTTGTCTACCAATACTTATAACGCCTCCTTGTGGTATGTTCCAAATATAGGAAGACTTAGTATAACAGTAGATCATTTATCCGCTTTCTTTCTAATTGTAACTGCTATAGTGGCGATGCCAGCTTCTATTTTTGCAGCTACTCATATAAATAATACTAAAGATACTCATGCTAAATTTTTGTCTATACTGTATCTTAATTTGTTAATTGCTATCGTTTTGGTTTTGATTGCATCAAATGTTTTCTTCTTTTTGTTAGCTTGGGAAATTATGTCTATACTAATTTATCTTTTAGTTAATAGTGGTAAAAAAGAGCGCCCTGGATATCTTATGTTAGCAATTGGAGAAACTGGCACATTGGCAATTCTAGTCTCTCTTGTTTTGTTAGCTAGAAATACAGGCTCTTTGTCTTTCGCAGAATTAAAGGTTGGTGCATCTGGATTAGGAGTAGGATTGCAATGGAGCATCTTTTTGCTCTCTTTTTTTGGATTTGGAGTAAAAGGTGGTATTATTCCATTAAACTTTTGGATTTCACGAGCTTACAGCATAACTCCTAAGGCATTTATACCACTTATCGCTGGAGCAACTCTAAATCTTGGTCTTTATGGCATAATTCGAGTAAATATCGATCTTTTGCCAACTTCACAAGTTGGTATCGGTATCGTTACTCTTCTTATTGGTTCACTCACAGCATTGATAGGAATTTTATATGCAACTATTGAAGATGATTTAAAAACTGTACTAGCTCATAGTTCTATCGAAAATGCAGGTATTATTATTACGGCACTCGGTGCTAGCATGGTTTTTCTAGCTAGTGGACACAAAATTGCAGGTGCTATGGCTTTAGTAGCATCACTCTATCATCTTTTAAATCACTCTGTTTTTAAAACTCTGCTTTTTATGGGTGCAGGAGCTCTTGAAGATGCTACTAAGACTAGAAGTCTTGATAAGTTAGGGGGATTATTAAAGTATATGCCTTGGACGGGATTTTTTGTTTTAATAGGTGCTTTATCTATCTCAGCAATGCCTCCTTTTAATGGCTTTGTCAGTGAATTACTGACGCTACAATCACTTCTTCGTAGTGTTGAGTTAGCATCACTTGGCGTCAAAATTGCTTTTATAACTGCGGGTGTATTTCTTGCATTAACAGCTGGTCTTGCCGTCACTTGTTTTGCCCGTGTCTTTTCTATGGGGTTTTTAGGTATGCCTCGTTCACAATCAATTAAAAAGGCAAAAGAGACAACTAAAATAACTCTCGCATCTATGGCTTTCCTTGCGCTTGTTAGTTTAGCTCTTGGTGTATTGCCAACTTATGTAATTCCGACTATTAACACAGTTGTCCAACCACTTGCTGGTGCTAGTGCAACTACTGCTCTTGTTCCTCCTTTTTTTACAAATCAAACTGCTCCTGATAAACTACCAAAGGATTTTGTAAATGCCTTCAGTAATCTTGGAGCTAAAATAGGTCAAAACGAGACAACCGCAAGAGGTCTTGTCATCATGCACAGAGGTGGCAAAAAAAATCCCGTTATATTTGCCATGTCTCCTTCATATATGTTAATAACCATTATCGCTCTGCTTACTCTATGTTACGGAATTATTTGGTTACTGTTTGGTAGATATAGAAAAGTTTCTTATCGACCGAGATGGGATGGTGGAGTAAGGCATTTTTTACCTGAAATGACATATACAGCTACTGGATTTGCTCAACCTGTAAGAGTACTTTTTAATGCTATTTTACATCCTAAAATAACAGACCATCAAGAAACAGTAGCAAAACATTTTCGAATGACTATTCAACAAGAGAGAAAGGAAGTGCACCTTATTGATCGTTTAGTATTGTATCCATTAACGAATTTTGCAAGAAAACTATCTTTTTTATTAGCTAAAATGCATAATGGTAGATTAAATGATTATGCTGGTTATGCACTTTTGATATTGATTGTTTCCTTGAGTATTGTTGCTGTGCTATTTTCTTGATTTGAGATATCTTATAATATCCTCTTTTAATTCATTTTGGTTTTTAGAAAATGCAAAGCATTGCTTATCTGAACAAGCTTGCAGTATATCTGTGTCACTTTGAATTATATACATATAAGGATAATTAATATCTTTCTTTATGGCTCTTAATTCACTAAGTCTGTTTTGTGGACCTTTTAAATCAATCTGGGCTTTTTTAGCTATCATAACTAATTTTATCGCCTCAGGATAGGCATTTGGATAATTTTTAATTCTACTTGCTATATGAGAGAGCATCTTATCAGCTTTTTCATATAATTTTATATCTCCACCTAAAAGTGCTAAAGTATATATATCTTTTATCATGACCCCTTGTGCACTTCTATAGCTAGCATCTTCCAATGGAGCGGGCGATTTAAAATCACTATCAGAGAGATACCATACACCATTTATATAAAACTTTCGCATAGATTTATTTGCCAAACTTAATGCTTTATTTAGATATCTTTCATCTTGTGAATATTCAAATGCACTAATTAAAGCATCAGTTAAAAAAGCATAGTCCTCAAGCATTGCTTTAACTTTAAGCTCTTTTCCTGCAAGTAGTTGATGATATAAAACTCCATTTTTTTGCAATTTCTTCAAAATACTGTCAACTAATATGAGAGCTTTTTTTCGATATTTTTTATCTACACTTCCTGCTTCAAAAAGTGCGCTTGCCATTAGTGAGTTCCATGAAGTCAAAAGTTTATCATCAATAAATGGATATTTAACTCTACTTCTTAAGTTTTTAATTATTTTTTTTGCTCTATTTAGATTTAAAGGAGCGCTACTCTCATCTATATAGGGATTTGAAGTTCCATTTTTAAAATTACCAATTTTTGTTATATTTAAGTATTTAAGTATTTCATCTATATTTTTCTTTTCAAACCCTGCATTTTGCAAAGATTTTGTTGTTGTAGCAAAGCTAGAGACAAAGTATTTGCCCTCTTTTCCTTCGCTATCAGCATCACTTGCACTCTTATATAAGAAGCCATTAAAAAATCTATCATCCATATTATTGATTGTTTTTTCAATAACTTCTTTTGTAAACTTTGTTGGTTTTATTGTGTAAAGTTTTGAGTAGACTTGAATCAACTCTGCATTTGTATAGAACATCTTCTCAAAATGAGGTATAATCCAATTTTCATCTGTACTGTACCTAAAAAATCCACCCTCTATTTGGTCATTTATACCACCATTTGCCATAGCCCTTAGAGCATCTTCGCTCATAAATAGTGCCTCTTGATTTTTAGTAACTCTATAAATATCCAAAAGTGTATCAAATGTACTTGCGTGTGGAAATTTTGGAGCTTGAGCGATACCTTTATTTATCTCATCAAAATTCTCTTTTGCGCCATTTACAAACTTGTCTACAACACTCATATCTATAGTATCTGTATTCGTTTTTGCACTTGTATATCTGTTTATAGCCTCTGTAATACTTTTTGCGCTTTTGTTAATTTCATCTGGATTTTTTTTGAATTTTTTAGCGATAAAACTCATAATATCCTTAAAGCTAGACATACCATCTCTTGCCTTTGAAGGTATATAAGTGGCTGCAAATATCACTTCACGATTTGGCGTCATGACGATGGTCAATGGCCAACCACCGCCTCGTTTATTGAGTAAATAGTAGACATCTTGATAGTATTTATCTATATCTGGTCTCTCTTCTCTATCAACTTTTATCGATATAAAACTCTCATTTAAAATTTGCGCACTCTTTATATCTTCAAAAGTCTCTTTTTCCATAACATGACACCAATGACAAGTGCTATAACCAATAGATAAAAATATAAGCTTATTCTCTTTTTTTGCTTTAGAAAATGCCTTTTCACCCCATGCCATCCAGTTTACAGGATTATGGGCATGTTGCCTTAGATATGGTGAATCCTCTTTTATCAACTCATTTGTATATTTATACTCGTTAGCTTGTAAACCCATAACTATAATTAAAGATAAAAAGAGTTTAGTTACTATTTTCATATTTTACAAATTTGTAATTTTGTTTTGCCAAAGCCATAACTCCACCCAACAAATCTACAACTTTATATCCGTTTTTTCCCAAAAAATTAGAAACAATTCTACTTCTATGCCCAGTTCTACACACTACAGCAAATTTTTCACCTGGTTTAATATAAGCATTTAATTTACTAAGAAATTTTGGAACATTATATTTGCCCTGTTCATCAAAAAACATAATAGTCTTTGAACCTTTTATGATACCAGATTCTCTCCATTCAGCAGGAGTACGAATATCTATAATTTTTATACCTGAATTTACAATTGCAGGAGAAATTGGAATATTTATAACTTGGGCAAAAGCAAAATTTAACAATAACAACAATCCTAACATGATTTTTTTCATAATTTATCCTCATATAATTTTTTATTATTATATTTTAGCAATTATTTATAAATATATTTTTAACTAACGAGTCCTGCTTCACTAAGAAATGGAGAGTGTATATAAGTTATTTTTTTGATTTTATCATATTTTGCATACGAAAGTGATAATCTATCTTTTGCTCTTGTAGTTGCTACATAAAAGAGTCTTCTCTCCTCTTCTATACTCCCACCTTTACTCATAAGCTTCCTATTTGGAAATCTACCATCCATCAAATCTATGACAAAAACCTCTTTAAACTCCAAGCCTTTACTTGCGTGGATACTTAAAAGATTTACGCCCTCTCCCTCACTCATTTCACCACTTCCTAGTGTGATAGCATTTAAAAATCTTTCTATGGAAGAGTAGTTTGAGGCGATATCTGAGAGTAGATATCCTTTTGTAAAAATTCTCTGTTTTGCATCTTTTTTTAATTCACTATCAACACTTCCATCTTTTTTAGTGCCTCTTTTTGTTGCTAGTAAATCTGCAATATTATCAAAAAGTTCACTTGAGAGAACATGTGCAATAAGAGTCTTTGGATTTTTTATTTTAATTGTATTTTTCAAAAATTTATAAAAATAGTATATAAATTTTGCACCATCTTCGTTTAATCTAGCGTGTTTTAAGAGTGGATTTGATAAAAATGCCTCCTCAAAACCTAGCTTATAAAATCGTCCAACACTACCAAATTCAAAATGCTCATCAAATAGTCCTAGTTGATAATTTTTGACTCTACTTTTAAATGGATTTGCTATATCTTTGGGATGAAAAAAACCTCTGTATATATCTCCACTTCCTAGTTTGAAAAGTGCCTCAAAAAGCTCTTTTGATAGAGCAGAACCCACACCTTTTGCATACTCAAAAATATGAATGAAAGCCATCATATCCTTTGGATTCACAACAATACTCACCATATCAGTCATGACTTTAACCTCCTTAGAATCAAAAAAACTTACTCCACCTTTTCTCTTACAACTTATGCCTTGCTCCCTTAAAGTCGCTTCTATACCATCTGCACTTGCGTTATTTCTAAATATAACCGCGATTTCATCATATGGCGTTTGGCTCTCTTTAATTGAACTAGAGATTGAGCTATATTGGTTAAAAAGTTCATCAAAAACTAAGAGCTTTGGAGATTTACACTCTCCTGTTCTTGTCACTTCTAACTCTTTTTTATATAATCTTGGGTTATTTTTTATTACCTTATTTGCTAAAGATAGTATCTTGGAGGTTGAACGATAATTTTTATTGAGTTTGAATATCTTTGCATTTTCATACCTATCTTTAAATGAGCCTATTATCTCAATATCTGCACCATTAAAAGCGTAAATACTCTGGTCATAATCTCCTACACAAAAAAGGGATTTTTTATCAAAAGCATCTATAAGTGAATTTTGTAAAATATTTGTATCTTGATACTCATCTACTAAAACCTCTGAAAATCTCATATCACGACTATTTTTCAAAGCATCTCTCATCAAAATCAGCAAATCATTAAAGTCAACATATCCATACTCTTTTTTCAAACTCTTAAATTCATCAAAAATATCTTCATAAATATCAAAATATAATCCATGCTCATTTCCATTTTTTTCAAGCCATTTTGAAAAACTAAGCTTTATAGTTGAGTTTTGATACAGAGAAAAAAGATCATATAGATATGAAGATTGATATGGTTTTATGGGTGAGTCTATATGGTCAAATCTTCTTTTTGCATGTATGGTTTTCAAAAGAATTTTCAAATCCTTTGGAGTTTTTAGTTTTATATTTCTACCAATTTTTTTAAGAAGTCTATAGCTTACTGCATGAAAAGTCCCTGATTCTATCTTTTTAACTATACTTTTATCAAAATACCTCTGTACGCGTTCTAGCATCTCAGTAGCTGCTTTATTTGTAAAAGTAAGTAAAAGTATATGCTCAGGTTTTACTCCCTCATTTAAAAGATAAGCTATTCGTGCGACGATGGTAGAAGTTTTACCAGTTCCTGCACTCGCTACTATGAGATTTGAACCAGCTGGTGTTGTTGCTGCTTCTAATTGTTCTTGGTTTAGTCGTGAAAGAGCCATCTTTATCCTTTAAGAGGTGCAATTATATAGAAAAGTTATTTAAATAAAGCCAAAAATAACCGATATAGTAGTATAATTAAAAAAATAAAACTAGGAGACTTAAATGAGAAGAAGTGGTTTTACAATGGTAGAGTTGATTTTCGTAATTGTAATCATAGGAATACTAGCAGCAACAGCGTTGCCAAAGTTCAACGGAGTAAGAGACAGAGCAAAAGTAAATAGTGAAATAGCTGCTATGTCAGGACTAGATGGAGCAATAATAGCAGCTAGAGAATTTCAATATGACGATTTTAAAAATACAGCTATAAATTGGTATAATTTAAGTGACTCTGATGCAAATGGTACAGGTGTTACAAGTATGGCAACTCTTGGAGCGATTTATAAAAAAGTAAATGACGCTCAAAGTGTATTGGCAAAAATAGCTAAAAAGACAAAAGAACTACAAATTCAAGGTTTCTTTTCAATGTGTGATGATGGAAATATTTGGGGATATGACAATGGATGTAAGGGCATATATAATAATCCTGTTATTATAACTGGTACAGCTTCTAATCCTGCTAACGGTGTTAACTATAATACAAAAGCACCTGGACAAGATATATCTGGAAAACCAGATAAAAATGATTTTTGGGTATTTAATCCGTCTAGCATAGATTTACAAATTATTAGTCGCACTATTGGCGGAGATGGAATTAATGCTACAACAATTCCTGCTGGAGGAATCGCACTAGTTGATGTCAATGGAACCGCTACAATAAATTATACTTGGGTTCAGTACTTAGACCCAAGAGATGGAGTTGGCAACTATAATTTTTATACAAATAGTTTATAATACATGAATAAATCAGCTTTTACAATGGTGGAGCTTATCTTTGTAATTGTTATCATTGGGATTTTGGCAAGTATTGCTGTTCCTAAACTCTCTTCTATAAAAGATGGTGCAAAAAAATCTGCAGAGATTGCTACAATCTCTGCAGTTGCTACTGCACTTGATAGTGCAAATGGTGAGTGGAGTATAAATGAAGGTAGCTTTAAGTGGGGAAATCATCAAAACTCATCTACTCTAAATTCGCTTGGTTATCCAGATGATTTATCTAAAAACGGTGAAGTTTTTGGAGCTGTTATAAAGGGCAAAAATTCAAAGTTTACAAAGCAGGCAACTATTAACGCTAGTGATTATAACATCTCTATATTTACAGGGCCAGCAAGTGACCCAAAAAATGGTGTAAAATATGATACAAGTGCACCAAATAGTGATATACCTAACAAACCAGATAAAAATGACTTTTGGATATATGCATATTACATAAACCCAAACAGAACCTGCACTTATAATAGCAAAGATATATATGCTGGGGATTTTTTGCTAATTGACATCAACGCAACTGCAACAACTAACTACAACAATACAACACTAACTTGCAACTAGATATTTGTTATCTTTCTTATAATCCAAAAAACAACCCCAAGTACAATAGTACTAAAAACAGCAATCAAAATACTTCCTGTTTGCATATCCACCACTATCCACCAACTGCTTCAGCTATAGACCACATCGGCAGAAATATACCTAATGCTAAAAGTAGAACAAACCCTGCAATTGCTGCTATCAGAAGTGGTTCAATCATTGTTGAAACATTATCTACTAAATAACTATATTTTTTTCTAAATATTTCAGAAATTTTATCTAACATTTTGCTTAAAGACCCACTACTCTCCCCTGCACTTATCATTTGAATTATCATACTCTCAAATTGTTCACTCTCACTAAACCCATCTTTCAAACTCCTACCCTCTTCAATAGCGTCTATTATTTGGCTCAATCTTTGTCTTAGATAAGAATTTTCGACTATATCTATTGCAGTTTTAAGTGAGTCAATCATAGGAATTCCCGAAGCTGAAAGTCTATCAAAAACATATACAAATCTACCAATCATCGAGAGGTATATTACTTTTCCAACTATATAAATCTTCAACATATATTTATCAAAGCCCAACTTAAATTTCTGATTTTTCTTATATAGAGTAGACAGCGTCATACTAATAATAATTGCTCCTGCAATAACAAACAGACCATAGTTAATTATTGCATGCTCTATCCATAAAAGCAAAATTGTTGGAAAAGGGAGCTTGGCATTATACTCCTCAAACATCGCTTGAAATTGAGGCACCACTAGAGTAATAACAAATGAAAAAGCTATCATCATAACAACTATAACGATAGTTGGGTATCTTGTTGATTTTTTTAATTTCATTCTATTGTCATGAACCTCTTGCAATATATCAGCTAATTTTTCTATAGATTCATCTAGTGTTCCTGTTTTTTCGCCCAAATCCAACATTGCGATAGAGATAGCACCGACTTCATCACTAAAATTTTCAAATGCGTCAGAAAGATTTACTCCACTCTCTACCTCTTGCAAAACAGTTGTATAAATCTCATTTAATCTTTTATGACTTGTAGTTTTAATAGCATCTTCTAAACATAGAGTTATCGGAAGCCCTGCATTTAGCATTGTTGAAATTTGTCTTAAAGATGAAATATATGGCTCTAGTGGAATCTTTCTGGGTTTAAATTTGGCTTTTAATTTGGCTTTTAATTTGGCTAGTTTTACTGAAATTGGCTCAGAAACTTCATCTATATTTAAAAAAAAGCCTAAAGATTTAGACTTAAACCCCTCTATTGCCTCAAGTCTGTTTTGATATGGTAGTATGATACTATCTTTAGTACTATCTTTTATATACTTAATTTCGAAGTATTTTAGTGAATCTTTATTTTGCAACTCTTAAAACCTCTTCTAGTGTTGTTATGCCCTGGATTACTTTTTTCATACCATCAACTATCATCGGCTCAAAGCCATCATTTTCTTCAGCTTTTTTCGCTATTTCATATTTATTCATATTAATTGAAATCAGATGCGATATAGTTTCACTAATTTGCAATATTTCACTTATCATGGTTCTGCCATTATATCCACTAAATCCACATCTGATACAGCCATTGCCTTTATAAAATTTATGCTCCTTAGGTAGATATTTTTTAATTTTTTCAACTAAAATTTTTGGAGGATTATACTCCTTTTTACAGTATGGACAAATCTTTCGCACAAGCCTTTGAGCCATAACCCCTACGAGTGAATCTGCTATGAGATATGGTTCTAAATTCATCTGTATCATTCTTGTTATTGCACTTGGAGCATCATTTGTATGCAAAGTAGTAAACACTAAATGACCTGTCAAAGATGCTTGAACTGCTATATTTAGAGTTTCACTATCTCTTACTTCACCAACCATTATGATGTCAGGATCTTGCCTAAGAATGGAACGAAGTGCTTCAGGAAAAGAGTAATTTATCTTTTCATTTATCTGAATTTGCTGAGCCAAAGGGAGTTGATACTCTATAGGGTCCTCTATAGTTATCATTTTATTTTCTATGCTTTTTATCTCATTTAAGGCTGCATATAAAGTTGTTGTCTTTCCACTTCCTGTAGGGCCTGTTATAAAAATGATACCATATGGAGATTTTAGAATCTCTTCAAAAATTTTGATATTATTCTCTTCCATACCCAAATCTCTCAGTTTTAAGAGTATTTTTTGCTGATCTAATATCCTCATGACAATAGACTCTCCAAACATAGTTGGTGCAGTTGAGAGCCTAAAGTCATATTTATGCTCACCAATATTCATCGAAAATCTACCGTCTTGGCTTCTTCTCTTTTCACTAATATCAAGATTTCCTAAAATCTTTATGCGAGATGAGAGAGCATTATATATATCCATATCAAACACAAAATTTTCTCTTAGCACCCCATCGATTCTACTTCTTATTGAAACATTAAAATCTGATGGTTCTATATGAATATCACTAGCACTATTTTTAACTGCACTTTTTACAATTTGCTCGATTAGTTGCATGACGGAGCTTTGCTCACTATCAGCTTTATAAGTATTTGATGATATCTCTTTTTTGATATTATCTACTATAGTTTTTGTAGTAGATAATATTTCAAATCTTTCAAATATATGGTTTATATCACTCTTCAAAGAGATATATAATTTGATAGGCTTAGTAGCAATACTTCTTTCTAAAAGCTCTAATGATTCATAATCAAGTGGGTCAGTTACTGCTACATGTATAAAATCTCCATCTTCTAAAAAAGGAATTGCTAAAGAGCTTTTTAATAACTTTAATGAATACTTTGACATTAAGCTAAAATCAACTTTAGTGCCATATAAGTCGATAAATTCTATATCTAATTGTTCCGCCAATATCTCTGCAAATGCGCGCTCACTTAGATAACCATCATCTATAAATATTTCTCCAAGTTTTTTAGAGTAATTGCTATCTTTTTGCTCTTTTAATGCAACTATCAACTGATCATTTGCAATCAACCCTTTTTCAATTAATACATCACCTATTCTGACTTTTTTCTGAATCATTTAACTGTCCCCTCTGCCCATAAATAGCACTTTAAAAATTGTGCCGCATAAAATAGAAAATTTATGGGCAGATTCCTCGCGACTGAAGCACGAAACGAAGTTTCTGTAAATTTCATTTAACTGTCCCCTTTTTCAGAGGCAGAGCCTCTAAAAAATTCCTTGTTATATTATATAACCTGTTATTTTGTAGCATTTTATAGATACCAATGAGTTTTTAACAAGATTCCATCTTTGTATTCATCTATAAATATTTTTATCGGTTTTGTTGATGAGCGCCACAATATGTATGTCCTGTTTTTTAGTACTATTTTTATTTTTTTTGTAGTTTTATCTATGATCTTATAGTTTTTTTTAACGATATTTTCAAATACTACCGAAAGCAGATAAGAGGTTCTTGGGAGCCTTAAATTACTTAAATCTATACCATCATTCATAAATTGATAAATTAACTTTTTCTGAAGTATTATAGTTGCGAAATATGAAGCATTTTCTCTATATTTTGGAGTAGAAACCATTTTTTTTATTATTGTTCCCAATGGATTTATACTATCTACCTTCAAGCAAGCACTTGCTATAAGCGACAAAATACTCTCGTCTTTACTATTTGCTACTGTTCCATATATGCAAACTTTTTTATAGTTTTGATTTTTATAGTCACTTACAATTTCACTTTTATTATAAGAAAAAGAGATTGAATAAAAACTAACTAATATCAATAAAATCTTTATCATTTTTTACTCCTAATCTCTTGAAGCATTTTTATGGCTAAATCTGAATCAAAATATGACAGATACTGTCTTATCGCTTCAACAGCTTCGGCTTTTTTATTCTGCTTTATTTTGGCTTTTGCATAATACTCCCAAGGTATAAAAGATGATGGTTTAAAGCGATTTGCTTTTTTTGCAAAATAAATCACTTTTTCATATTTGGATTTTTTATAGTAGTATTTAGCTAAATTCAGCGTAGAATTAAAATTTTCATCACTTTGATTATCTTTTAGCAAGGATTGCTCATCTCTTAGTGATGTAACTTTTATCTTTATATTTTGAACTTTTGATTTTATGGGCTTTATTAATTTTACGGGTATGACTTTTGGTTTTAACTCTGTTTTTTTCACAACTGTCTTGTTGACTTCAACTTTTGGTATAACAATAGTTGGTTTTAAAACAATCGTATCATACTCTTGCTTTTGTACAACACTTTTTTTTACAACTTTTGGTTTAACAGTAGTTGGCTTAACTATTTTTTGAGTAACTATCACTCTTTTAGCTGATTTATTATAGTAAGACTCAAAAATTGTAATTGAGGCAACTGCAACCATTAATATAAAAATCAAAAACACTTTTAAAACTCTTTTTTGGTTTATTTTTTTGCATCTTCTTTGCAAATCTTCAAAAGCTCTGTTAGTCATGAATTACACCTATCTCTAGTGCACTCATCTGCAAAAGGCAAGAGTTTATATTGGAATATTTTTTAAGACCATTCTTTTTTGCATACTCTAAAAGCGATAAAAGCGTAAAGATAAATTTTTTAACAGTCCTAAAATTTCCTTGTGTGTATTTTGTTATTTTTAGAGCAGTTGCCTTTGAAAACATAAGTGCTATCTCACTATGTTCTTCCATAAGTAGAGCACTTTGTATATATCTAAAAACCTCATTATGATGTAATTTTCCATACTCTACGACTACTTTTGTCCTAGATTTAAAATGTTTTTTTTCAAGTATAGCGCTTCCTTCTTCTTTGTGCATAGATAGTACAAATTGAAAGATTTTTGTATCTCCTAAAATCCTGATAAGCTCAAATTGCTCTTCATTTAAAAGTTGTGCTTCATCTATAAAAATAGTATGTTTATCATCCCTATACTCTTCTAAAAGCTTCTGTTTCAAACTGTTAAAATTTACATTTTTATCAAATTCAAGATTTTTTGCTTCATATAAAATCTTAAGCAAATCTCTCTTGTCAAAAAAGGGATGGTCTATAAATATACTAAGCTTTTCTTTTTCTA
This sequence comes from uncultured Campylobacterales bacterium, assembly GCA_964598135.1. GTDB lineage: Bacteria > Campylobacterota > Campylobacteria > Campylobacterales > Sulfurospirillaceae > JAADIZ01. The sequence continues at coordinate 3,889 of CAZRAK010000015.1, read as the reverse complement.
ACTCAGCGCTTATAAATCTTAAAATATAACTTTTTCCAACACCTGGGTCCCCTATAAGAAAAATAAGCGGTGCAAATCTCTCTTGTATGGCATTTTCTAGTTTATACCTTGAGATTTCTGCACTTGTACTATCAAAATAATATCTGGCATCTATCACATCGGCAAATAACTTTTTTGCCTTTTGAAAATCTCTCATTTTCTAGCTTTTTTAGATATAGATATATCAAACTCACTTAAATTTGGTTTTTTGTTGACATCCACAATATGAGGAATAAGTACAATTATGAGTTCACTATTTGTGATAACCTTTGCCTTGCTTTTAAAAGCTCCTCCAATAATTGGAATCGAAGAGAGAATTGGAACGCTTGTATTTGTAAAACTCACATTTTTATTTATCAATCCACCGATTAAAATCTTATTTCCATCTTTTACTTTTACTATCGAAGAGAGTTGCTTTATCTTTATATCTGGAGCCAAAAATGGCACCCCTTTTGCATCAACATGTTCTTTTGAAATCTCACTTACTATTGGATTTATTTTTAACATTATAAAGTTATCATTTGTGACTTGCGGAGTTATATCAAGTGTGACTCCCACAAATGTTGAATCAGTTGTATAGTTGGGCGTAGTTGTAGTTGTTCCATTTGAGATAGTAGTGGAGCTTCCATCATCATATCTATAGTTCACTTCCGTTCCCACATTTATAACTGCTGGTTGATTGTTAAGGGTCATAATTTTTGGATTAGATACCACTTTAACATCACCTTGAGTTTTTAAAAATTTTATCAAACCATCAATAGAAAAATTATAACCAATCAAATAATTTGGCTCTCTAAATCCTCTGTTTAAAATGCCACCTGTTCTTTGCCTAGTAGCATCACTAGAGCCATTAACACTAAACTGAAACTTGCTCCAATCAACTCCATTAGTTTTACTGTTACTATATGTAACTTCTATGAGTTTTGCTTCTATGAGTATCTCTTTGTGAAGTCTTTTCATCATCTCTTTGAGATAGAGCTCAACACTATCGAGTTGTTTTTTATTTCCTGTAACTGTAAGCATTCCTGCATCTTGGTTAATAAGTGCTTTAGATACTTTTTTATCTCCATCTTCATTTCTAGCCAATATGCTATTTATCTCTGATTCTATCTTTATCCAAAACTGAAAATCTGATGTAAAATCCATAGTAGTTGAATCTTCTCCACCACCTCCACCACTACTAGAGGTTGAACCTGTTTTTATAGTTTTGTTTGTAGTGCTAGTTCTCTTTATAAAACTAACATAATCTATAAAGTATGTTTTTGTCTTAAGATATGATATCTTTAAAATTTTCTGTCTTTTATCTAGCGTATAAAAAAGATTTCTATCACTTAATAACATATTTAATAGCTCTTTTAAAGAAAAATCTTTTACATTTATATAGTTTAATTTTTTCTCTAATCTTGGTTGCACCATATTATCTTCAAATATCATAGTCATCTTGCAAGTATCTGTAACATTTTCTAGTATATTTAATGTGCTTATACTTTGGTTTGAACTATTTTTTACACTAAATGAGAAAAATTTATTTTCACAATTTGAAAAAGCTGTTGTTATTGAAAATACCAATATAAATATTATAAATCTAATCTTCATCTCTATTTTTTCCTCACTTTTAAAATATCTTTGCTCTCTTGAAATCTCAAGACAACTTTTCTATGTTTTTTTATAAGAGTTACGCTGTTTTTTGATATTTTTTTAACTACAAACCCGCTAATTTTCTCTTGTATGCCTAACCATCTATTATTTATGAAAGCTTTATTGTTTAAGATGGTTATGAGCCTTAATTTTTGTTTTTTTATGACTGCTGGGGCAAAAAAATCATTTTTCTTTATCTGTCGTTTTGTCTGCTTTATAAAAAATGGATTATACTCTAATATTGTGACTTTCTTGACACTTTTATCAAGAATTAATTTATCTAATCTTAGAGATAAATTATCACCAAAGCCAAAAGAAAAAACCAATGATAAAATCAATAAATATCTCATAATCCTATCCCATACATATCAATTAAAAGCTTAAATTTTAACTCTTTATCTACTAATTTTATCTCCATTTTTTCAAATTGCAAAAGAGTATTTAGATTATCAATATATGATATAAATGCTACTATATCTATGTAATTTCCACTTCCACTTATCTCTAAAGTGCCTTTTTGTTTAAGCAAACCATTGCTGGTTTTTTTCTTTGCATCTTTACTTTTTAAATAATCTATCTTTAAATTTCTAAGCAATGAATATTTTAGTATACTGTCTATACTTTTAGCCCACTCTTTTTTATCGTAAAATGCATATTTTAGCCTATAAAGCCCAGAGATTAGATGGTTTATATCCTCTTTTTGTTTATCTCTTTTTGTGGTTAATACAAACAACTCTCTTTTTTTTATGCTTTTTTCTCTTTTTAGTTTGCCAAGAGAGTTATTTGATAACTTTACTTGCAACTCATTAACTTGACTTCGAAGAGTGTCTATCTCCTCTTTTATAGGAATTAAGATTTGAATAAAAATATAAAAAACCAAACCAAAAATCATAAAATATATAAGGTATTTTTGCCTTTTATCTGCCGTTGTAAGGTATTTTTCTATTTTATTCATGTTTAATCTCAATTTTACTTATATAGTTTTTGTTATCAAGTTTTATCTCATCTGTTTTAACATTTACAAAACCTTTTTTTATAAGTGCTTTTAAGAATTTTGCTATTTTATCTCTATTTCTATAGCTAGAAACTACCTCTATGCTCATCTTTGAATGTCCGTTTTGTTCTATACTCTTCGCTTTAAGTCTATATCTTTGCAAGAGTGAGTTAACACTTATTAAAAAATTTGTATAACTGTTATCTTTTCCCTTCATGTTTTCTAGTTTATCTATGCTTGATTTTATATTTTTATAGACTAGATTTTGTTTATTTATCTCTTTTTTGATATTTTTTATCTGTTGTATTTGAGCTCTTATCTCTGTCTTGTATATATTTGCTCTTTTTTGTATGCTTTGGTATTTTAACTCTGAGCTATTTTTTTGATTTTGTAAGTTTTGCATATCCATATAAAAATAGGCAAATACTCCAGATAAAACAGCCAGAAATATAAAAATCCATAGAGTAAATCTGCCCGTATAAGTTGATAAAAATGATGGTGGTTTTTTAAAGATAGTTATATTTTGTAGATTTGAATTTTGTCTATATTTATCTAATCCATAAGAAGCAACAACTTTACCTAGAAAATCTCTGTCTTGTTTTTGCTTAAAAAGATTGAAATCCAAAATATCAGTTTGATTAAAACCAAAATTTGCAGCAAATTCTTTAAGTCCTTTTACCCTACCGTATCGAGTACTAAAAAATATCCTATCAATACTATCAAAGCTAAAAATACTTCTATTGTGCATAGCTACATTATTTATCTTTGTCAAAATCTCAGAAAATATCGACTCTATTGCGATAAAAAGTTCACTATCTTCTTTATCATACAATTCTTGTTTTAAGCCTTTATTTAAAAGTACATCATTAAGCTTGTCTAAATCTATCTCTATCTCTTGTGCATTTAATTTTTCTATGATTTCTTTTAAATTAAGTATCGACTTTGTAGAGATATATAAGCCATCTTTATAAAAACTTAAAAAGGCCTCATCATCTCCAACATAAGCAAAAACATCATTTTTTGGTACCAAGATTTTATTTGTATAAAAAGTAGTATATGCAAAAAATGGCAACGCTAGAAAATCAATGTATTTGACTATCTTGATACACTTTGTAAAAGTTGTTTTTACAGTATCTAAATTTACAGCAAAGGCTTCAATCAAACACATTTCGTCAAAATCAAGCTCTTTTACGATATAAGTTATCTTGTAAAATTTAT
>CAZRAK010000014.1:0-33575 GCA_964598135.1 uncultured Campylobacterales bacterium | reverse complement strand
ACAAGTTTTTTGCGACTTATTATAGTATTCTCTTTTCTAAGACAAGCCCTTGGAACTCAACAGATGCCACCAAGCAATATACTTGTGTCCTTAGCTCTTATTTTAACCTTTTTTATAATGCAACCTGTAGCAACCCAATCATATAACGAGGCTATAAAACCATATCTTGCCAAGCAGATAGGTTATCAAGAGGCATTTAAAAAAGGCATAAAACCATTTAAAGCTTTTATGATTAGAAATACTAGAGAGAAAGATTTAGCACTTTTTTTTAGAATCAGAAAATTAAAAAATCCAAAAAATATTGATGATGTTCCTCTTACTGTTGCAGCACCTGCATTTATGATTAGTGAGTTAAAGACAGCTTTCGAGATAGGCTTTCTGCTTTATCTGCCATTTTTGGTTATTGATATGGTTGTAAGTTCAGTTCTTATGAGTATGGGAATGATGATGCTTCCACCTGTCATGATATCTTTGCCATTTAAGTTGCTTATTTTTGTGTTAGTGGATGGTTGGAATTTATTAGTTCAAGGGTTGATAAATAGTTTTCACTAACTGTCCTTACAACCCCCTAAAGCTACGAAAAGTAGGACTTTTCGAGAAAAAAGTGCGTAAGGTCAGTCACTAATCCTTCATTTTCTTTTCCAAACTTCTTGACCATAATGAGATAGGATATGTTAAAAGAAGATATCCTACAGCTAGTGGTATATAACTCTCAAGCGTGGAAAAGGTATAAGCATTTACCTCTTGTGCGTTCATGGTAAATTCATTTACTGATATGATTGATAAAAGCGAAGAGTCTTTTATGATAGATGCAAATTGTCCTGTTAGAGGAGGTATGATTCTTTTGTAAGCTTGTGGAAAAATAATATATCTATATGTTTGAAATATCGTAAATCCTAGTGAAAGTCCTGTCTCATATTGCTCTGTTGGTATGCTAAATATCGCAGCTCTTACGATTTCGCTGATATATGCACCAGAAAATATAGATAAAATTAATACTCCAGCTACATATCTATTATCTAATCCTAAATTTGCAGCTATCACATAAAAAAATATAAGAATTTGAACTAAAAGAGGCGTACCTCTGATGGTCTCTATATAGAATCTTGAGAAAAATCTAAGTAGTATTATTTTTGAATTTTGTCCATAAGCAAAAAATAATCCTATAAAAAAACTAAGAATTAAAGAGAAAAAAGATATGTAAATCGTCGTTAAAAAACCATCTATAAATTTTTGTTTATACTCATATATGCTTTTCCAATTAAAATTGTATTGAGTTCCAATAAACATATAGTAAAAAAAAACTCCGATAATAGCAAAAAGAAGAAAAAAATTGAAGATGTAAACAACTTTTTTTGTATTTGCATCTTCTTTGTAACCAATCTTTTGTATAAAAAAATCTTTAAATTTGATAATTCGACCTTTTAAAAGAAGAATGGAATATTTAATTTAACAAATGTTTTTTTTATGTTTTTTAAGTATTTATATGCCAATCTGTCAAATGTTCCATCACTTTTAGCCTTTTTTATAAAAGCATTTATCTTTTTTTTCAGTTTAGGCTCATTTTGTCTAAGAGCTATTCCCCAATACCCTGGTTTTTTTGTGATAGGCTTAAGTAGAGCTACAGTTGTGTTTTTGTGATTTTCCCAATCTCTATATACTGTCAATTGGTCATATATGAAAGCATCAGCTCTTTTTTGTATCACCTCTAAAACTGCAGAACTCTCTTTATCTAGGATAAGAAGCTTCGCTTTTTTTAGATGTTCCATCGCAAATATATTTCCAGTAGTTCCCTTTTTCACAGCGATAACTCTCCCTTTTTGATTCAAATCTTTCACGCTTTTTACGCCTGAAGTTGGATTTGTCAAGATAGAAAGATTTGCTTGTGCATAAGGTATAGAAAAGTCTATCACTTTTTTTCTTTGATTGGTTATTGTCATAGAAGATATAATGATATCTATTTTTTTTGTTTTTAATGAAGGAATTAAACCATCCCAAGCTATATTTTCTATGATAACTTTCCTTCCTAGGTATTTGCCCAATGCTTTTGCTAAATCAACACTAATTCCGCTAGGTGTTCCATCTTTTGTACTCATCTCAAATGGTGGATATTGGAGCTCCATACCAACTCTAAGAGGTTTTGTATTTGTATAGGCATTAGCAAGTATAGGATTTAGCATGAGCACCAAAATAAAAGAGATAAAACTTTTAAAAAACATAACGACTCCTTTTTTATGAAGTGTTATTATGACAAAGTATTTATTATAAGTAAGTTAAATATAAAACTTTAAAAAAATTACCAAGAAGATGGTACCTGAGGCCGGACTCGAACCGGCACGAGCAAAGCTCACAAGATTTTGAGTCTAGCGCGTCTACCAGTTTCACCACTCAGGCACCTGAAATAAGAGTGAAATGATACAAAAGAAAAGCTTAAAGAGCGGTTACATCAACTCTTTCAGCTTTTATATTTTGTTGTTATAATTAAGATTTAGCTACAGCTTCTTTTAACTTTTTACCTACTTTAAATTTTACAGCAGTTGTTGCTGGAACATCCACAACCCTATCAGTTCCTGGTACTCTGGCTTTTCTAGCTGCTCTTTTTGTAGTACTAAATGTACCAAAACCTATAAAGCTTACATTTTTACCTGCAACCAATGCATCTTGAATAGCTGCAATAGCTGCATCTAAAACTTTTTGAGTATCTTTCTTTGAAAGCTCTGCGCTTTCTGAAATGACCTGTACCAATTCTGCTTTTTTCATACTGTAATCCTTTGAAATAATGTCTTTTAGGCATTGTACACTATTTTTTTTAAAAATACAATAATTTTTGTAAAAAATTAAATAAAATAGACAAAAAACCGATATTTTTGTAAGGAACCTTATTTGCTTACCAAAAGAGAAGTAAGGATTTAGGAGATTTTATGAGAATTACAAATTCACTTTTTTATTTTAATACTAAAAATAATTACCAAAGTAGTATGAGCAAACTATATGATGCAAACAATCAAATTTCAACGGGTTTGAAGATACAAAATAGTTTTGAAGATAGTGGCATATATGTAGATACAATGCGCTTAAATTATGAAGTTGCTACACTTGATCAAGTAAAGAAAACGAGCTCAAAGGCTCAAACTTTTGCAAATAATACAGATGCAACCATGAACCAATTTAACGATACTTTGGTTAAATTTAAAACAAAATTAATCCAATCAGCAAACTCAACAAATTCTAAAACAAGTTTAGAGGCTATAGCAAATGACCTAAGTGCTATGAGAGACCATTTAACTAGTATCGCAAATACTTCTATAAACGGACAGTTTTTGTTTTCGGGAACAGCACTTGATATAAAACCAGTTAATAATGATGGGACATACAATGGGAATGACCAAAAACTAAATGCTTTGATAGGTTCAGATGTTAAATTGCCGTACAATATAGATGGAAAAACGCTTTTTCAAGGTAAAGATAGTGACTATAGTAAGATAGTTTCAACGAATGTTATAATGTATAACCAAACTACTTTGAATAACAATGGAAATGAAGTTTATCTAAAAAGTAGTGATACTATCCAAGATATGGTTGGTGGAGATGCTACAAAAAATGGAAAACCAGTGTTTTATCTCTCAGGTAGAAAACCAGATGGAACAACTTTTGATGATAAATTTTCGATAAGTACAACTTCTAAGGTTTCAGATTTGCTAGATAGTATAGGTGCATCTTTTGGAAATGCCACTACTAATAAGGTGGTTGATGTAAAGCTAAATAATTATGGACAAATTGAAGTAAAAGATTTAAAAAATGGCAATTCTTTGTTGAGTATGAATATATTTGGTGCTATTGACCGAAGTGGAGTAGGAGCAGTTGCAAATGCAGACAAGAGTGATATTGATAATTTGATTGCCCAAAAAAATGTTAATATTATTAGTTTTGATAAGAGTAATTTTACATCTGTGAAAAGTGCTTCAAAAGTTGGCGTAAATGCAAGTTTGACAAATAGTATGGATTTTAGCCTTAATTCCGTGTTTAAACAAATAGATGGTGCAGCGGTAAAAACAACAGATACCTTGCAGAGTTTTATGGGAAGCAATGTTAGTCGTATCGTTCTTGGTGGAACTGATACAGCAGGTGTTGCACCAGCAACCCCAAATTTTGCAGTAAGTAGCACAACTACAGTTCAAGATTTATTAAATGTAATAAATGCTCAATATAGCGTAACTTCAAGACTCGAAAATGGACAACTACATGCAACTGATGGCACAACAAATGATCCAAGTTTATTTAACATGACTTTGGAGTCACAAGATTCGTCAAATAATCCACTTAATGGCTTTGCGACACCAGATTCTATGAATTATACAAGACAAAATTTTTCAAAAGATGGAAATGATATACTAAGCAATGTCTCTCAAATAGTAAAATCAACAAATGAATTTGCAACTGCGGCAACAAAATTAGTAGATGTCTCTGGTTCATCGTCGCTAAATGGAGTTAATCTAAACCTTTTGGGTGTGGATAAAGATGGAAACTCTTTTAATGCTCAAATAAATCTAAGCAATGGTGTGGGAGGTTCAACTTTTACGCTTGATGGAGGAGGAACAAACTACACTATTTTTGATGCCTCTGGTGTGGCAACTACAGCTGATAATATAACATATCAACAGCTAAACGATGTTATAAGCATGATAACTACAAATTCTTTGCCTGTAGACACAAACGGTACGGCTGGAATTCAAGCTGATGAGTACAATAATGCTATCGCAACAGCTAAAAATAGTATAGATGTATCGTTAGATTATAAAGGTAAAATAAAAATTCACGACAAAGTACAATCTGCTTCAAAAATAGAATTTTCTATGCATGATTTAAATGCAGATAAATTTGATAGTACCAACAAACCTGTACTATCCTTTATGGCAAATAACGCCGTAGCGATTCAAACTCCTCGCATCGATTTTTTCAAGGAGTTGGATGATATGATTACAGCTGTTAGAGGTGGAAATTTCAGTATGGATTCAAATTTTTCAGACCCTAGAAATTTGGGTATTCAAAACTCTATACTAAAAATTGATCATATAAGCGACCATATAATAAAACAACATACAAAGATAGGTTCTTACTCAAATGCCCTTGAAAGCGCTAGTGCAAGAGCAGATTTTTTGAGTTTAAATGTAAAAACTGTTAGAAGTAAAATTGCCGATGTTGATATAGCTGAAGCCTATATGAATTTTACTCAACTAAGTAACAATTATCAAGCTATGCTTTCGACGATATCTAAAATAAACTCTATGTCGCTGTTAAATTATATGTAATTTGCTATAATACACTTTTTATACTAACTTGCAAAGGATTTGATATTTTAAAAGAGACTATTTTTGTTTTGGCTGCTGCATTTTTTATTTTTTTAGGTTTTTCTACTTTTTTGGGTGATTTATCGGTTGTAGGAGTTTATGGCTCTTTTCTAGGCAAACAAAATCATCATCTTTTTGGATATATTGCCTATATTTATCCAGAAGTGCTAGTTATTCTATCTTATTTGATTTATAAAAATAGTGAATTTAGCACTAGAAGAGTTGAGATTTATTTAGCTTGGATTTTACTTTTTCTCTCTTCTTTGATGATTCAAGCTATTTTAATTCCACAAAATGGTTATATCGGTTACTCTATCACACAATCTATCATCTCATATATTGGAATTGCAGGTGTTTGGATATGTATAGTTGCTATTATCTCTTTGAGTCTTGTGATGCTTTTGGATTTAAGTTTTGATGAGATATTTGCAAATTTGAATATAAAAAGAGTCAAAAAAGAGTCAAAAAATGAGAATTTTGAGATAAAAGAGGTTGATAAAAAACAAAAAACAAAACGAAAGATAGAGATAAACCAAGAAGAAAAAGAGGACAAAATACAAGGAATTCAAGAAGAAAAAATTACACAAAGTGGTGTAGAGATACTCAATGTTGTCGAGGAAAATAAGAAACTACTTGAAATGATAGATAAAGGTGAAGTTGACAAACCTCAAAATTATAAACTTCCACCATTAAAATTTTTAATAGATCCTCCAAAAAGACAATCGCATATAAATGGAAGTGAGATTGACCAAAAAATCTCTGATTTGCTTGATAAACTTAGAAGATTTAAAATAGATGGTGATGTTGTGAGGACTTATTCAGGACCCGTGGTTACTACTTTTGAGTTTAAACCTGCTCCTCACATAAAAGTTTCAAAGATTTTAACCTTGCAAGATGACCTAGCTATGGCTTTGAAAGCTGAGACTATTAGGATACAAGCACCAGTTCCAGGAAAAGATGTTGTGGGTATTGAGGTGCCAAATAAAAAGATAGAGACAATTTATCTAAAAGAGGTGTTGCAGAGTGATATATATAAAAAATCCTCATCACCGCTTACTATCGCCTTAGGAAAAGACATAGTTGGAAATCCATTTGTGACTGACTTAAAAAAACTACCTCATTTATTAATTGCGGGAACTACGGGAAGCGGGAAAAGTGTTGGTATAAATGCGATGTTGCTGTCACTTCTGTATAGAAACTCACCTGATACTCTAAAACTTTTAATGATAGACCCAAAAATGTTGGAATTTTCTATTTACAACGATATTCCTCACCTTTTGACACCTGTTATTACAAAGCCAAAGCATGCAATTATTGCTCTATCAAATATGGTTGTTGAGATGGAGAGAAGATATAAAATTCTCAGTCAATCAAAAACAAAAAATATAGAAAACTATAATGAAAAAGCAAAGAAAATAGGTGATACTCAACTCCCTTATATCGTTGTTATCATTGACGAGTTGGCTGATTTGATGATGACAAGTGGAAAAGAAGTTGAATTTTATATCTCAAGATTGGCTCAAATGGCAAGAGCTAGTGGTATACATCTTTTAGTAGCAACCCAGCGACCTTCGGTAGATGTTGTTACTGGTTTAATCAAAGCAAATCTTCCCTCAAGAATAAGTTTTAAAGTTGGACAAAAGATAGATAGTAAAGTTATCCTAGATGCTAGTGGCGCAGATTCACTTTTGGGGCGAGGAGATATGCTCTTTACTCCACCTTCAAGTTCAGGTCTTATAAGACTTCATGCTCCTTATGCTAGTGAAGAAGAGATAGAAAAAGTAGTAGAGTATCTCAAAAAACAAAGAGCAGTAGAGTATGATGAAAATTTTTTAAAAGAGAGTAGAGGGAATAGTGATACAAACAACTCTTTTGTTGATGATGAAATAGACGAGCTTTTTGAAGACGCAAAAAATATAGTTATAAATGAAAAAAAATGTTCCATAAGCTATATACAAAGAAAATTGCAAATTGGATACAATAGAGCCGCTAGAATTGTTGAGCAATTAGAAGCTACAGGTATACTTTCTTCTGCAAATTCCAAAGGACAAAGAGAAATTTTGTAATTTTTAAATAACTTTGTGATACAATTTATAAAATAAATTTAGGAGCAAAAAATATGGATTATTTAAAAGATTACAATGACCATGTACTGCAAAGATCAAGTCTCGGAGTTCCTCCTCTTCCTTTGGATGCTAAACAAGTAGCAAAAGTTATTAAATTCTTAACAAAAGGCGAGGGTGACCAAAAAATTTTATTGGAATTGCTTGTTGAAAGAGTTAATCCGGGTGTTGATGATGCCGCATATGTAAAAGCTGCTTTTTTAAATGCTATTGTTAAAAAAGAGGTAGAATGTACCTCAATAACTCCATTAAAAGCTGTAGAAATTTTAGGAACTATGATGGGTGGATATAATGTTCAGTCTCTAGTTGATGCTTTGAGTAGTGATGATAAATTTGTAGCAATTGGTGCTTGTGATGCTCTTAAAAAAACAATTTTGGTTTATAGCTCATTTAATGATGTCGAAGAGCTGGCCAAAACAAATAGTTATGCAAAAGAGGTATTAGAGTCTTGGGCAAAAGCTGAGTGGTTTACTTCAAAAAAACAGATTCCGCAGAAAATAACTGTAGCAGTTTTAAAAGTCCCTGGTGAAACAAATACCGATGATTTATCACCAGCAAGTGAGGCATTTACAAGAAGTGATATACCATTGCATGCTCAATGCATGTTAGAAAGTAGACTACCAGGCTCACTCCAAAAGATAAAAGAGTTTCAAGCAAAAGGCTATGAAGTCGCCTATGTTGGTGATGTTGTAGGAACTGGTTCAAGTAGAAAATCAGGAATAAATTCAGTACAATGGTGGCTAGGTAGAGAAATTCCATATGTTCCAAATAAAAAAACAGGTGGATTGGTTTTAGGAAATACAATAGCTCCTATATTTTTTAATACAGCCGAAGATAGTGGAGCACTCCCTATCGAAGTAGATGTCTCAGCACTTGAAACAGGCGATATCATAGATGTTTATCCGCATGAAGGAAAAATAGAAAAAAATGGTAGTGTAGTTGCTACATTTAAATTAAATCCAAATACCTTAGCTGATGAATATAGAGCAGGAGGAAGAATTCCACTTATTATAGGAAGAGGACTAACTGCAAAAGCCAGAGAATCTTTAGGTTTGGATATTCAAAATATATTTGAAAAACCTGAACAACCAAAAGATAGTGGTGTTGGATATACTCAAGCTCAAAAGATAGTAGGACTTGCGTGTGGCATGGATGGTGTGAGACCTGGTATGTACATAGAGCCGATAACTACAACTGTTGGAAGTCAAGATACAACGGGACCTATGACTAGAGATGAGATAAAAGAATTAGCAGCACTTGGATTTAATGCTGATTTGGTTTTGCAAACTTTTTGTCATACGGCGGCTTATCCAAAACCAAGCGATGTGCAGATGCAACATACTCTTCCTGATTTTATGAACACAAGAGGTGGAGTTAGTTTAAAACCAGGTGATGGTGTTATACACTCTTGGTTAAATCGTATGACTTTGCCTGATACTGTGGGAACGGGTGGAGATTCTCATACTAGATTTCCAATTGGTATATCATTTCCTGCAGGAAGTGGACTTGTAGCATTTGCTGCGGTAACGGGAAGTATGCCTCTAAATATGCCAGAATCCGTACTTGTTAGATTTACTGGTGAACTTCAACCTGGAATTACACTCAGGGATTTGGTAAATGCTATACCATATGTTGCGATTAAACAAGGACTTTTGACTGTTCCTAAAAAAGATAAGAAAAATATATTTGCTGGCAAAGTTTTGGAGATTGAAGGTCTTCCAAATCTAAAAGCTGAGCAGGCATTTGAACTTAGTGATGCAAGTGCAGAAAGAAGTGCAGCAGCTTGTAGTGTAGCGCTAAACAATAAACCAGTAGTTGAATATCTAAAATCAAATATAGTTTTATTAGAGTCTATGATAGAAGCTGGTTATAAAGATGCAACCACACTTCAAAGAAGAGCAGACAAAATGAAAAAATGGATAGAAGATCCAGCTTTAATTAAAACTGATAGTGATGCACAATATAGTGCTACTATAGAGATAAATATGAATGATATAACAGAGCCAATTTTATGTTGCCCAAATGATCCAGATGATGTAGCAACTCTTAGCGAGATACTAGCGGATAACAATAGACCAAAAAAGATAGATGAAGTTTTTGTCGGAAGTTGCATGACAAATATAGGACATTACAGAGCTTTGGGCGAAGTGCTTAAGGGTGAAGGTCAAGTACCAACTAAACTTTGGATTGCGCCACCAACTAAGATGGATAAGGCTGAGCTTATTGAAGAGGGGTATTACTCTATATTTGGTTCAGTTGGAGCAAGAATAGAGATACCGGGATGTTCGCTTTGTATGGGAAATCAAGCAAGAGTAGCCGATAAAGCAACAGTATTTTCAACAAGCACAAGAAACTTTGACAACAGAATGGGCATGGGAGCTCAAGTTTACTTAGGAAGTGCCGAACTAGCAGCAGTATGTGCACTATTAGGTAGGCTCCCAACAGCACAAGAGTACTTAGACATAGTCCCAAGAAAACTAGAGGGAAAAAGAGACGATGTTTACAAATACCTAAACTTCAACCTTATAGAAGATTATAAACTAGCCCAATAAGCAGACACATCCTTAGCCATCTGTGATGGGTGGCTAAGGGTCTTTAAGTATATCTTCAATATATATAAATTTAATTTATTAAAATCAAGGAATTTTTTAGATAAGATATCAAGTATGAAATATAATGATTTAGATATGAAATACTGGAAAGATTTAGACATAAATACAGATTCTCTTTGGATGATAAAAGAGCGAGATAAAAGTGGTAAACATAAAAATATTTACCATGGTAATTTTATTCCACAAATTCCAAACCAGCTAATACGAAGATATACGAAAAAGAATGAAATTATTTTTGAGCCATTTATGGGAAGTGGCACTACACTTTTTGAATGTGAAAAACTGAATCGTAAATATATTGGATTTGATATAAATCCTGATATGTTGGAGTATGTAGCAAATGGCATGAGCGATGAAAATTATGAAGATAATTTTTATGTTAATCATTGCAATTCGTTAGATACAATTCAAGTTGATAAAAATATAAAAATAGCAAATAAGAAGTTTAATTCTGAAAAATTTCAATTTGTGCTTATGCACCCACCATATATGAATATTGTAAAATTTACTAAAGATAAAAATGATTTATCACAAATTAATAATATAGATGATTTTATACAACAATTTAAAATAGTTTGTGAAAATTCCTTGAAATACCTAGAAAAAAATAGGTATTTTGCTATTGTTATCGGTGATGTTTATAAAAATAGTAAAGTTGTTCCACTTGGGTTTTATTGCATGGATATGATAAAAAGAAACTTTAAAGTAAAGCTAAAAGGTACAATCATTAAAAATATAGAAGGTAATCGTGGAAAACTAGGAACAGGCGGTATTTGGAGATATAGGGCTCTGAAGAGTGATTATTATATTTTTAAACATGAATATATTTTTGTGTTTAAAAAGGAGTTTTAGATGAAAGAAACAGAAATAGAAGAAAAGATATTAGGATTAAGAAGTGAATTAAAAACAGATAGATTAGATATGTCTTTTGGTGAAATAATGAATATATATGAAGATGGTGATTTGATTATAGCACCAGAATATCAAAGGGCATATAGATGGAAGGATAATCAAAAAACGAGGTTTATAGAGTCTATTTTGTTAGGTATTCCCATTCCTCCTATCTTTGTCGCTGAAGATAATAGTGGCAAATGGGAGTTAGTGGATGGGCTTCAAAGAGTATCAACGATTTTATCTTTTTTTGGAATTTTAAAAAATGATATAGATAAAAAAAATAAATTTAAATTAATTGAAACGGATCTAACAGGGGATTTTCTCAAAGGTGTTGATGTAGATAAGCTATCTATTAAATTAAAAAATACAATAAAAAGGGCAGTTTGCAGAGTTGAAATATTGAGATGGGATAGTAAATTTGATATGCGATATGAATTATTTAATCGATTAAATACAGGTGCTTCACCTTTAACACCACAAGAAATAAGAAATTGTGTATTTACTGGTGATTTTAATAATCTTATGCAAAAATTAGCACATAATAAAATATTTATAAAGTTAATTAATCCAACAGAGAAGCAACAAGAAGAGATGTTTTTAGAAGAGCTAGTTTTAAGATTTATGGCTTTTAAATATGAGTATAATAGCCTAATAATAAAAGTATCTATACAAGATTTTTTATCAGATTTTATGAAAAATGTTACTAAGAGAAATATAGATATGGATTATTATAAATTTGAACAATCTTTTTTGCAAACAATTGATTTATTAAATAATGTTTATGATTTTAACATTTTTAGAGCTCGAAACGGTCTTTTTACTCCGAATATTTATGATACTGTTATGTATATTACAGATAAATACTATTCCAGCAATATAAAAAATCCAGATGACTTTAAAGAAAAGATAAGAATTCTGCTAGATGATGCAGAGTATAAAAAAGCATCGGGTGCAAGTACTTATGCTTCAAAAAGAATGCAGTTAAAAATAAAGAGAGTTAAAGAAATTTTTGATGTATAGGAAAATTAGAGAAGAGTTAATGCTTGAAATACTATGGAGATTTAAAGAGTTAAAAAATATTGAGGTTTTATATAAACAAAATGTGCAGCACAGGAGTATAGGCATTGGAAAATTAACTTTAACTCCTGTTGTTAATTTACCACAATCAAAATATATTATGAGAAGTTCTATTCCAATGATTTATGCACATTGGGAAGGTTTTTTTAAAAAAACAATAGAAATATTAAATAATGAATTAGATAAGCTTTCTGTTGATTTTAACAAACTTGATAATATTTTGTTAGCAAGTTTATTAAGAGATAAACATACTGAAAAATATAAAAATACACAGTTTAAATTTATAGATATTGTAATTGATGCTGAGTCCAATTTATCTTGGAAAGTTATAGAAAAATTTTCAAACAGATATAATTTCAATATTAAATCATTTGAAAAGCATAAGCATATAATTGAACAATTGCTGAAAGCAAGAAATGGAATATCACATGGTGAGAATGCATATCATTTTGAAAACTTTAATAAGATTAATGAATATATCGAAACGGTAATTAAATTAATGATTTTACAAAAAAACAATATTACAAACTGTCTAGTGTATTATGCATATTATAAACAAAGGATAAGATAAAATGACTAATCCATTTAAACCAAGCACAACTTCATACCATGATTGGGAAGTGATGAAAGATTTACAGTGGCATTGTTCAAAATGCGAATTACAATCAGGACAAGCGAAAACTTGGCAAACTTGGAGAGATGAAAAGGGGATACAGTTCGAAGAACCAACTCCAAGAAGATGGGAGAAAAGAATTTTTTGTAAAATTTGTCAAAAAACAACATCACATAGGAAATTTAAAACTCTTGAATTATTAGAAATTATAAGTAAAAGAGTACAAATAACACCTAAATTTGCAAAAAAAGTTAAAGTATTATATAAATATGAAGAAGCTATATTATTAAGAAAATTAAGCCCTAGAGAATTAGAAATAGATCATAAATTTCCACAAATCAGATGGGTTAGTAATGAAGATTCAAATGATGACTTAACTGATGAACAAATTATAAATAAATTTATATTATTAAACAAAAATAATAATTTATGGAAATCAAGGCAATGTGAAAAATGTTACAAGCATGGAATACGAGGTAGCTTTCCAGGAATAAAAGTTTTGGTATCAAGGAACAAGTATTTGGCAAGGTAAAACTCCATATGATGAAGGTGGATGCATTGGTTGTTTTTGGTATGCCCCTTACAAGTGGAGAGAAGAATTAAACAAAATAGTTAATAATATACTATGAATAAGTTAATAAAATATTGTATAGTTTAAGCTTGAATAGGATATAATTTTGAAAATAAATAAATTTAAGGTAAAAGAGCTTATGGCACAAAAGCAAATCAATACGCAGAGTGAATTGGCACAAATGTTGGGTATTTCTAAAAACCAATTATCAAATATTTTATCAGATAAATTTAATCCTATAAAAAGTAATGTTATTGAATTGGCAAAATATTTAGGTGTTAGTCCTTTGACGATTATTGAGTCCAAAAGTGAAGATAAAAAGGTTGCTAAATGAACTATATAGGTTCAAAATTAAAATTATCATCTTGGATAAAAGAGGAGATTAAAAGTGTTGTTGGACGGGATTTATCGAATAAGATTTTTTGTGATATTTTTGCTGGAACGGGTATAGTTGGACGCACTTTTAAAGAAGAGGTTAAAAAGATTATTGCCAATGATTTGGAACATTATAGTTATGTTTTAAATAAAAACTATATTGGAAACCACGAAGATATAAAAGATAAAGATAAATATATAGAGAAGCTTAACAATTTGCCTCTAATAGATACAGGCTTTATATATCAAAACTACTGCATAGGCAGCGGAAGTGGCAGGCAATATTTTAGCGATGAAAATGGCAAAAAGATAGACACTATAAGAATTAAAATAAAAAAGTGGTATGAAAATAGAAAAATAGATGATGATTTATACTATTTTTTACTAGCTTCTTTGATTGAAAGTGCTGACAAGGTGGCAAATACTGCAAGTGTGTATGGAGCATTTTTAAAACATCTTAAAAAATCAGCACAAAAAGAACTTATATTAGAGGGTGCAGAATTTATACAAAATGATAATTCTCATCAAGTATTTAACGAAGATAGCAATAAATTAATAGATAAAATAAGGGGTGATATTTTATATCTCGACCCTCCATACAATCAGAGACAATATAGTGCAAACTACCATTTATTAAACACTATAAGTCTGTATGATAACTTTGTTCCCAAAGGCAAAACGGGGCTAAGGGAGTATAATCGTTCTGCTTATTGTAGAAAAAATGAAGTTGTAGAAAATTTTAAAGATTTGATTAAAAATGCAAATTTTGAGTATATATTTTTAAGTTATAACAACGAAGGTTTGATGAGCAAAGATGATGTTAAAAAAATCTTGCAAAAATACGGTAAGTATAGTCTGTTGACAAAAGAGTATCAAAGATTTAAAGCAGATAAAACAGAAAACAGAAAGCATAAGGCGGACAAAACTTTTGAGTATTTGCATGTGCTTAAAAAAAATCATAAGTTGTATCATTTTGAATATAGTTTATAATTTTATCCCTCTATAATCACAATCTTAGTAAAATACCATATATATAAAATAAGGTTATTTTTGATGTTAAAAGAGAAGATAAAAAATAGAAAATTGGGAATATTGCTTTATGGGATGACTCCACCCAAAGAGAAACATACAAAAGAGGAGTTAAGAGCGATAGCTTCTAGTCATATAGATAGAATTAAAGACTTAGAGATAGATGGGCTTGTCCTTTATGATATACAAGATGAATCTGATAGAACAAAACAAGAACGCCCTTTTCCTTTTATAGAAACACTTGATCCTTGTGAATATGCAAAAAATTTTCTTGATAGCGCTTTGAAGTTTCCAGTTATTATATATAGAGCAGTTGGTAAATATGATAAAAAAGGATTTGAAAAGTGGTTGCAAGATAGAGTTGGCAGGGAATTTTATACTGTTTTTGTAGGAGCTGCTAGTAAAAAGACAAAAATAACTATAAATATAAAAGAGGCATATAGACTTAAAAAAGATATAGATGAGGATATTATGCTTGGTGGTATCATGATTCCAGAGAGACATACAGCCAAAAAAAATGAGCATTTAAGAGTTTTTTCAAAGATAGAAAATGGTTGTGAATATTTTATATCGCAAGCAGTTTATAATTTAGATGCTGCTAAAAATTTCTTGGATGATTATGCTTCATATGCAAAACAAAACAATAAAAATATGGTTCCGATAATTTTTACTTTGACACCTTGTGGTTCAAATAAAACACTAAATTTTATGAAGTGGCTTGGTATCCATATACCAATATCTTTAGAAGAAAAATTGAAAAACTCAGAAGATATACTTGAAGAGTCAGTGAAAATTTCGATTAATACCTTTAAGGAGCTATATGCTTACGGCAGAAAAAAAGGTATTCCCGTTGGTTGTAATGTAGAGAGTGTTGCGATTAGAAAAGTAGAGATAGAGGCTTCAGTACTGCTTTTAAGAGAGGTTAAAAAAATTATAGATGATAAAATATAGTTTTTAGCATTAACTTTTTGTGTTTTTTATTTCATCTTTTTCAAGCCTCTTGTCGATAAATTTTGAGAGAAAGTTATTTTGTTTCTTCATAAAATGATAAAAAAATGTGAATACTCCTATTATTAAGATAATTATAGCACTAGTAACAAGAGATTTAGGAGAGTGTATGGTATTATATTCAACTAATACTATTGCAGCACTAAAACAAAGTATGGTTCCAAATCCTGATATTATACGATTGCCACCAGTCTCTTTGTGAAGTTTAAAATTAGCAAGGTTTACTAGTGCAAAAACTATCAAGAAACCAAGACTTCCCGCAACAGAGATATTGTTCAAGTCAAAAAGTGTTGCAAAAATTATACCAAGCAGTCCTATGATAATCATCCCCTCAAATCCATACTTTATCTTCTTTTCCAGTTTTTCTGGAAGTTCTCCAAGTTTGGCGATTAGATATGCTGTGCGTCCTCCACCATAAATAGTGGCATTAATTGCTGATGCAGTTGATAGCAATGCAGCGATACCAATTAGTATAAAACCTATATGCCCAAAAAAGGGCTCTGCTGCTTTGGCTAAAACATAATCTTTGGCTGTTTTAGCCTCTGCAAAACTTAAATTTCCAACCGCTACAGCTGAAATAGCAATATAGAGAAAAATAACAAAGATAATTGAAGAGTAGTATGCCCTAGGAAGATTTTTTTCTGGATTTTTTATATCTCTCGCAGTATTTGCTATTAGTTCAAAGCCTTCATATGCTAAAAATATCATAAATCCTCCAGCCATCACTGATGGCATGGGCATCCATTGTGAAGTTGCCATATGAGTCCAATTGATACTAAAATATCCAACAGTAGCGAAGATAAGTAAAATTCCTAGTTTGATAAAAACCATAATATCTTCTGCCTTTCCTGTCATAAAGGCACCAAGTAAATTTATCAAAGTAAACATTACAATTACTGCTGCAGCTAACAACTTGTGAAGCCAGTCAACATCCGTGCCAGTTATTAAAGCTGAGCCATAACTACCAAAAGCATAAGCATAAAGTGCTAGCATTATCACATAGCTAAGCAACATCATAGTATTAATCAATGATGAAAATAGCCCATTGCCATATGCTTGAACTATAAACTCTATGGTGCCACCCTCACTAGGATATCTTAGCGATAATTTTACATATGAATAAACAGTAATAAGAGCGATAAATCCCGCAATGCCAAAGGCTATAGGTGCGGCTCCTTTTGATAACTCGATAGTTAAACCCAAAACCGCAAAAATTCCTCCTCCAACCATTCCTCCGACACCTATACTAAAAGCTTCAATAAAACCTATCTTTTTTGCCATATTTAACCTCACTTATATGATTATAGCATTAATGTTTTACTATTGATGCAATATAGTCTATAACATCGGTTATTAATTTATTCTTTACTGTAGTTGTGTTAACATTACCCAAATTATTATCGCTACAATACTTAAAGGAAATAAAAAATGGATACTCAAAACAGTAAAGATGCTTTTAATAAAGCAAAAAAAGTAATTCCAGGTGGTGTTGATTCACCTGTTCGAGCATTTAAAAGTGTTGGAGGAACCCCAATTTTTATAAAAAAAGGTAAAGGTGCATATCTTAGAGATATAGATGATAATAGATATGTTGATTTTGTACAGAGTTGGGGACCTTTGATATTTGGACATTGTGATGAAGATATACAAAATGCTGTCATAAAATCTATAAAAAAAGGTTTGAGCTTTGGAGCACCAACTACCATAGAGACAAAATTAGCAAAAAAAATATGCGACTTATTTGATGGTGTAGATAAGATAAGATTTGTTAGTAGTGGAACAGAAGCGGTTATGAGTGCTATTAGATTGGCTCGTGGTTATACCAGACGAGACGATATAGTGAAATTTGAAGGGTGTTATCATGGTCACAGCGACTCTTTGCTTGTTCAAGCAGGAAGCGGAGCAGTGACTTTTGGTACCCCAAGCTCCCCTGGGGTACCAGCTGATTTTACTAAGCATACATTACTTGCAAAGTATAATGACATCCAAAGTGTTAAAAATTGCTTTGAAAATTCCAAAGATATAGCTTGTGTGATAATAGAGCCGATAGCTGGCAATATGGGCTTGGTTCCAGCAGATATAGAATTTTTACAACAACTTAGAGAGATATGTGATAAAAATGGAGCTTTATTGGTATTTGATGAAGTGATGAGCGGCTTTAGAGCATCACTAAGAGGGGCTACAGGATTAGTTGGAGTTAAACCTGATTTGATAACATTTGGCAAGGTAATTGGAGGTGGAATGCCTGTTGGTGCATTTGGTGGATTTGAAGAAATTATGGATCAATTAAGTCCAGATGGACCTGTATATCAAGCAGGGACTCTTAGCGGAAATCCAGTTGCTATGCATGCTGGCATGACAGCTTTAAAAAAAATAATCAAAAATGAAGATATATATGAAGAGTTTGAAGAGAAGGCAACTGTTTTGATGCAAGGCTTTCAAAAAGAGGCAAAAAAAGCGGGAATAACTTTGCAAGTAAATGTTAGAGGTAGTATGTTTGGTTTTTTCTTTAATGAAGATGAAGTCAAAAACTTTAATGATGCTTTAAAATCAGATGTCAAAATGTTTGCTAAATTTCATCAAGGTATGCTAGAGCATGGTTTTTATTTTGCATGTAGCCAATTTGAGACAGGTTTTATCAGCACCAAAATAACTTCAAAGATGATAGAAAAAACCATAAAAGCAGCATCAAAAATATTTAAAGAGATAGCATGAGTGAAAATGATAAACCAAAATATAGACCTATCATAGAGGGTGCCGAACAGTTGTCACTTGGTATTTCTATGGTTGTAGCAGTTTTGTTAGGAGTTGGGGCTGGACTTTTGATGAGAAAATTTTTTCATCATGATTGGCTTCTTTGGCTTGGAGTATTTTGGGGTGTAAGTGGAGCTATTTTAAATATCTATAAAGCATATAAAAAACAGATGAAGTCGCTTGATGAGTTAAAAGATGATGTGAGATATAAAAACTATAAACCAAAAAAAGACGATGATTATGATGATGATAGTTTTGATGGTGAAGGAAAATATGAGTAAAATTTCATATATCTATCTAATCGTAGATTTTTTGGTGATTGTGTTTTCATTGATAAAGGGTGGAAATTGGCTTTTAAATACACAGATTGCTTTTATATCTTCTATGCTTATAACTTTTGCTTCTTTTTATGCATATAAAAAATCTATAAAAAAAAGAGTAGAAAACTATAGTGGCGAAGAGTTTAGAGAACCAAATGACGAGCTAGAAGATCCTTACAATCTTTTTGAAGATGAAGAAGAAAACAGAGATAATAAGAGCAAAAATAGTGGAGTTTTTAAATACACAATAAAAGGATTTGCTAGTGGAATTGGCGGGGCTATAAATCCTTTAAGGCTTTTAGCTTATGGTGTTTTGATTGTATCATTTTTATCTCTAACAAAGTATGGATTGTTTAATGCTTTTGCTTTTTTTATAGGATTAAGTGTTGTACCAATCGCAAGTATATTTAGTTCGATATCAAAGCAGAGCTAAGAATTGTTTTAGTATTTTTAAATTGAACTATGGAGTTTGCATCTATAGATATCCTCTCTATATTTTGCTCTAAAGTTTTATCCCTATTTTTACCATCTATATGTAAAGAAAATATTGGATATTTTTTATCGTTAAATTTTAAATATTCACCAGTATTTAAAGTTAGTTTTGTTTTGATAGTTGGAGAATCAAGATATGATTGAAAGATTTTGTTAATGAGTCGTGTAAAATCCTCTATTTTCAATCTTATATCTGGAAAGGCAGGGTCAAATATCTTTATGTGTTCGCTCTTTGGAGAGCTTGCGCTTGCTGCACTTATACACAAATCCAATAAAGAGTAGAGATTTACAATTTCTCCATATTCGCCGATTGTTGTGAGCTTTTTTGCTGCTTTTTTATATAATTTTATACCTATCTCATCTTCATCCATATATCCTACAGTTATAGCATAAAATGAAAAAGTGCTAAAATTAATATCAAGAATAGTTGTCTTAAATCCATAAGTTATATTTGCATAATCTTTAGCTAGTTCAAATATCTTTTTGGTTGAGGTTTCACCTAAAAGATATTGAGCTTCTTGATTGATAGATTTTACTCTGCCATTTTTATCAAATGAAACAAAAGGATTGTAATCATATTCAATCCAAGCTTCACAAAAGTTCATAATTTTATATCAACTCTCTATATAATTTTTCAGTTTTCTACCAACTTTTGGATGTTTTAGTTTCTTAATAGCACTACTTTCTATCTGTCGTACTCTCTCTCTAGTGACACTAAGTTCCTTGCCTATCTCTTCAAGAGTCCTGTCGCTTTCGTCATGCATTAAGCCAAATCTCATTCTAATCACAGCTTTTTCCCTATCATTTAGTTGCTCTAAAACATCATCAATTTGATCTTTTAAATCATGTTGGAGTATAAAATCCATAGGAGAAACACTAGATTTATCCTCTACAAAATCACCAAATTTACCATCTTCTTCATTGCCAATTGGAGCTTCAAGGCTTATAGGCTCTTTTGTTATTTTGATGACATTTTTTACCTTGTCTATACTTAATCCCACCTCTTGCGAAATAGTATCAACATCAGGCTCTTTCCCTTCTTCTTGTAGGTGTTTTCTTATTATCTTATTTATTCTGTTTATAGTTTCAATCATATGGATTGGAATTCTTATTGTCCTAGCTTGGTCAGCAATTGCTCGACTGATAGCTTGTCTTATCCACCATGTGGCATATGTTGAAAACTTATAACCTTTTTTGTACTCAAATTTATCAACCGCTTTCATTAGTCCGATGTTGCCCTCTTGAATCAAATCTAAGAAGGGAAGACCACGGTTCGTATATCTTTTAGCGATAGAAACAACAAGTCGTAAGTTTGATTTTGCCATTCTTGTCTTTGAAATATCAGCTATTTTCTTACCTCTTTTTATCTGCTCTAGAATCTCTTTTAATCTATCTTCTTCTAAATCAAATCCCTGCTTACTTGCCTCTTTTGTTTGAAAAAGTTTTTTAATTTTCATATAGGTTGAAACCATAGTAGCTTCAGGAACCTCTGTAGTTACCTCTTCTTTACTCATTCTTGTTATCTTTGAAAGTATTTTTTCATGATTTTTTCTAAGAGTGTCATTAAAAAGTGGAAGTGTATATTCGTATCTTTTTAACTCTTTATCAAACTCACCATCGCTTTTAAGCGCAGTTTCTATGGATTTTACTAACTCATTTATAAGCTTGCTTGTTGGTCCTAAATCCATCAATTTTTCTTTTAATATTTTCTTTTTATATGCAAGAGTTAAGTCATAAGCCATCTTTTTTTCTGGAATATCCAAATCTTCAGGTATTTTTTGAAGAGTTTTCATCCAATCTTTTTTAGCTTTTTCTAGCATTTTAAAACTTTCTAAAACTTTTACAGTTCTACTGTCGTCTTTTTTATTGATTTTTTTAGTTTTTGTATCATCATCTTCATCATCTTCCTCAGCATCATCTTCAAAACTTCTAAAAAGCTCTTTTACTCTTCTTTCACGATTTATCAAAGCCTCTTTATAATCTATAATAAAATCAATCAAATATGGAACAGAACAAAAAGCGTCTATAATAATATCTTCACCAAATTCTATTTTTTTGCTGATATCTATCTCTTCCTCTTTTGTTAAAAGGGATATTTGTCCCATCTCTCTTAGATACATTCTGACAGGACTATCGCTTCTTGACCACTCAAGCAACTCTTTTTCACTTGCTAAATCAAACTCCTCTTCAAGTGCTTCATCTTGTAGTTTTTGCCTCTCTTCTTCTCTTTTTTTTGCCTCTTGTTTGTTTCTGAGTTTTGCGATTTCTGCGGAGCTGATAAGAGAAACTTTGTATTTATTCAGTAGAGCAATGACTTTTTTTGCATTTGAGGAAGTAGGTTGTTTTGGAAAAACTTCCATCACTTTTTCGTATGTAACATGACCTTTTTCATTTTCTTTAAATAACTCTTCTAATTGTGTGTAAATTTCTTTGATGGACATGCGCCGTAGCCCCTTGTTGTTGGTGTAGTATTAAGGAATGGATTATACCCAAATATATTTAAGAAAAGGTTAAAAAGTATTAAATATGAGATATATATTTTTGGAACACATGTTGCTTTAGTAGTGATAAATAAATATATAAAAGGCGGTATCTTCGTGCAAAGTGGATATTATGATGTTACAGGTGGCATGGTTACTCAGTTTAACAAGCTTGATGTTATATCGAACAATTTGGCAAATTTAAATACAACAGCTTTTAAAAAAGATGATGTTGTTATAGGGGATTTTAAGAGAATTTTCCAAAATGTTCAAGATAATATGCCTATTGCCAATAACACAAAAGAGGGTGCGAAATTTTTAAATTCAAGTATAGATGGAGTTCCTCAAATTGTTGAACAATATACAAAATTTACTCAAACTGGTATGAAAAATAGTGGAAACACTCTTGATTTTGCACTCAAGAGTGCAGATGCTTTTTTTATGGTAAAAACACCAAATGGAATAAGACTTACCCAAGATGGTTCGTTCGTTATAAATGGCGATGGAGTATTGAGTACAAAAGAGGGGTATCCTGTTTTGCCAGCTGATTACTTTACTAATTCAAAGTATATAAAAATTCCTACAAATACCAATTTTGCTGTTGATAAAGGTGGAAATATATATCTAAATGGAGATAAAGCTGGAAAGATGTTTATCTCTACTACAAATGATATAAAAAGCCTCACAAAAGAGGGAAATAATCTTTTTAAATTTCCAAACATAAATGTTATAAAAGAGTCTCAAAGTAAAAATATTGTAGCTCAAGGATTTTTAGAGACAAGTAATGTAAACCCCGTTTCTCAAATGATAGGCTTAATTGAGGCGAATAGGATGGTAGAGATGTATCAAAAGGTGATGACTTCTCAAATGGATGATTTAAATACAGATGCGATAAATAAACTAGCATCAGTACGAGCATAATTTAGACAACAATAAAGGAAAGTTAAATGGTAAGTTCATTATATACAGCAGCAACAGGGATGATAGCACAGCAAAAACAGATAGATACAACATCAAATAATATCGCCAATGTAAATACCATAGGTTATAAGAAACAAAGAGCAGAGTTTGCAGATTTGATGTATCAAACTATGCGATATGCTGGTACTTCAACAAGTGATACAACGGTATCCCCAACTGGTATAGAAGTTGGACTTGGTGTTAGACCAACAGCTATCGCTAAACAATTTACTCAAGGAAATTTTAAAGAGACGGGCAATCCACTAGATATGGCGATAACTGGACATGGATTTTTTCAAATACAACTACCTGATGGAACAACTGCTTATACGAGAAATGGCTCTTTTAAATTAGATAGAGATGGAAATGTTGTAAATAGTGATGGCTTCAAATTGATACCAAATATCGTAATTCCCGCAGATGCTACACAAATTTCAGTAGGAACTGATGGAACAGTTTCAGTTCTACAAGCTGGTCAAACAGAATTGTCCAATATCGGTCAAATTGAATTAGCAAATTTTGTAAATCCAGCAGGACTTCACTCTTTAGGTGATAATAACCTTATAAATACAACAGCCTCAGGAGATGCTATTACGGATACTCCAGGCTTAAATGGCATTGGCGAGATAAGACAAAATTTTGTTGAGATGAGTAATGTTCAACTAGTTGAAGAGATGACTGATTTAATAACAGGACAAAGAGCATATGAAGCAAATTCAAAAGCCATAACTACAAGTGATGAAATGCTCCAAACTGTAAATGGACTTAAAAGGTAAATACTGATGTTAATTCTTTTACCTTTTATTTTGATAATTTTGATAATAGCAGCTATAAATCATGTCTATTATAGTGATACCAAACCCATATATACGCAAAAATCTCAATATATAGAAAAAAATGAGAGCAATCATGATGCTACAAAAAAGTATCTTGATAGGTACATAAAAAGATAGATGAACTTTTTCTCAGTATTTAAGCTCACTATACCTGTGCTTATGGGGTATATACCGCTTGGTATGGCTTTTGGGCTTTTGCTCTCAAAGTTGATGATACCTTGGTACTACGCTTTTTTTATGTCAACATTTATATTTGCAGGTAGCGGACAGTTTTTGGCGCTTACTCTTTTTGCATCACAAGCTACTATACTCGAAATTGGAATAGCTACATTTTTACTAAATCTCAGACATACATTTTATGGACTATCCATGATAAGTACATTTAAACACTTCTCTTGGAAGAAAAATTATCTTATATTTGGCTTGACAGACGAGACTTTTGCACTCTTAAAAACAAGCGATATAAAAGAAGAAAACAGAGAAAAAGTCTATCTAACCATCACGGCACTAAATCAAAGTTATTGGATAATTGGTAGTGTTATAGGAGCATTTTTGGGAAATATATTGCCATTTAATTACAAAGGTATAGAGTTTTCGCTAACTGCGCTTTTTGTTGTTCTGTCAATTGATTTGTATAAAAAAAGTAAACTGCATAAGCCATTTCTTATAGCCCTTGTCATAGGTTTAGTAGGAATGCTTGGTTTTCCAAGTGATAAAATGCTTATACTCTCACTTTCTATGGCAGCAGCAGTTTTAATACTCTTTAAAAGGAGCCTAGAAGATGCAAAGTAGTTATCTCATAAGTGGTATAGCAGTAGCAATAATTGCAACTTATATGACAAGAGTTATACCTTTTGTGTTTTTTGCAAAGAAAAAACCATCACCTTTGATAAGATATGTTGAGTGGAATATGCCCTTGATGATTATGGTAATTTTAGTATTTTACGCATTAAAAGATGTAAAATGGGCACAATATCCTTATGGAATGGCAGAAATCATAGGAGTTATCATAGCAATATTGGTCTATACAAAGTTTAATAATGCACTTTTAAGTATAATAATTTCAACAGCAACATACATGTTTTTAATCCAAAAAGTTTTTGTTTAAGTGAAGATATTTTTAGCGGTATTAAGTTTATAGTCTAAAACCTTTTTTTCTAAAGGTTATTACCTATTATATCATCACCCCAAGACTGAATAGATTTTAAAATAGGGATTAATTTTTTTGCATTATTAGTAATAGTATATTCCACTTTTGGAGGGACTATGGGATAAACTTTTCTAGTGATAAGTTTATTTTTTTCTAGCTCTCTTAAGGTTTGAGTAAGCATTTTTTGAGTAATTTTACCAGAAGCCTTTCTCAGTTCCCCATATCTCATGGTGCCATGACTTAAGTGCCATAAAATTAAACCTTTCCATTTTCCGCCAAACATATCAAGTGCTAATTCAAAAGAACAAGCATACTCTTTTCTTTGATAAATTATTTTCATTAGTATCCTTTTAGTATGTATATAACTTTATAGTATGTTCTTGACATAATAACATATATGAGATAAGATTTGAATAATTCAAAATAAAGGAAAAAATATGTTAAAAATATTAGGCAAAAGAGAGGTAATAACTATTGCAACAGTTATTACTTTAATTATGTTTATAGTAGTAATGTTTATTGTAAACCCATCTATTGATGGGGAAAATGGAGTTGGTGTTATAGCTTTACAACTTGCATTTGATAAAGAAAATGGAATTGAAATCATTAATAGATGGGCACTTTCAGGAATTAAAAATTTTAATCAGTTTATATTTACAGATTATATCTATGCCTTAAGTTATTCAGTTTTTTTTGCTTCAATACTTTCAGCGTTAATTCTAAAAAAATCAAATCAAAATTTATCAAAACAAAAATGGATAATTTATCTTCCATTTATAGCAGGATTATTTGATTGGATTGAAAATACACTTGAATTATTTTTTATAAACAACCCTATTGAATTTTCAAATACTCTATTTTTTATTCACTCAATAATAGCAAGTTTAAAGTGGATAGCATTGCCTATTATATTAGCTTTTATCATCAAATTAAGCTTGCAAGATAATGCAAATATTAACAAATCATTGGAATGTATTTGATGATTTAGAAAGCAAGGGTAAAAGTGTGTATTGCAGAGGTAAATCTTTTGATTTAAAAAGTTTTTGTTATAATTAACTAAAAATTTTCAAAAAGGAAAGATAAAATGGAGCAACAAATCAATGAGGTGAATAAATTTTACAATGTAGTTGTAGAGTTTATCACAAACTATTCATTTCAGATAATTGGTGCAATTATTATATTTGTTATCGGTATAGTTGTCTCTAAATATGTTCAAAGATATATTTTGAAAATACTACTCAAAACTAAGCTAGATGAAGTTATAAGTGGTTTTTTAGCTAGTTTTATTAGAATCATAATTATCGTTATGATGGGAGTTTTGGCACTTGGAAAACTTGGTATCTCCATAGGACCTTTTATAGCTGCTTTGGGTGCATTGTCATTGACTGCTGGTTTGGCTCTTCAAGGAAGTGTTTCAAATTTTGCAGCTGGTGCGGTTTTGATTGTTACTAAACCTTTTAAGATAGGTGATACTATTACGGTTCATGATACATATGGAGAGGTTCAAGAGATAAAACTTGCTTATACAATTTTGGTTAATGAGGATAAAGAACAAATAACAATACCAAACAAATACATGATAGGTGATGTGCTTGTAAACTCATTTTCTTATCGTTTGGTTGAAGGAAGTATTGGCATTGCATATGATACTACCGTTCAAGATGCAATAGATGTGTTACACAGAGTTTTGGCAACTTGTGATAAAGTATCAAATGAGAATGAACCTATCATTGGTGTTGAAGCTTTTGGTGATAGTGCTATCACTATAGGATATAGGTACTGGGTGCTAACAAACAGTTTTTTTAAATCCCAATATGCAGTAAATTTGAAAATAATCAAAGCGCTAAATGATGCTGAAATTATCATTCCTTTTCCTCAAAGAGAAATAAGAGTGTTAAGCGATAAAAATTAATATTTTTTTAGTATAATAATAGATAAAAAATTTAAAGGTTAAAAAATGTCAACATATATATTTGGTCATACAAATCCAGATTCGGACTCTATTGTTGGAGCTATCTCTTTAGCATATCTAAAAAAGAAGTTGGGAAAAGATTGTATTCCCACTAGGCAGGGGGAAATTTCTCCTGAAACTAGGTTTATATTGGAAAAGTTTAGTGCAGAATTGCCACTTCTTAAAACTTCATATGCAAGTGAAAAAGTCTATATAGTCGATACCTCAGACTTGGCAATTTTACCAAAAGATATCTTGCAAGCTACAGTTTTGGGAGTAGTTGACCACCATAAACTAGGAGACCTTACTACTTCTACACCGCTTGAGTGTTGGATAAGACCAGTTGGTTGTTCAAATACTATTATAAAAGAGATGTTTGATTTTTACAATGTTAAAATCCCAAAAAATTTAGCAGGCATGATGATGTGTGCGATTTTAAGCGATACTGTTATATTCAAATCCCCGACTTGTACAAAAGTAGATAAAAAAGCAGTCAAAGAGTTGGCAAAGATAGCTGAAATTAAGGATTATAAAGCACTTGGCATGGAGATGTTTATAGTAAAATCAGCAGTCGAAGATGCAACTGCAAGTGAACTTGTCAAAAGAGACTACAAAGAGTTTGACATGGGCGGTAGCAAAGTAGGAGTAGGTCAGCTTGAAGTTGTAGATTTAAGTGTATTTGATGATAAAAAAGAGATGCTTTTAGAGGAGATGAAAAGAGTAAAACAAAAAGGTGGACTCCATAGCGTCATCATTCTTTTGACAGATATCATGATTGAAGGTTCACAGCTATTGTGTGTTAGTGATGATGAGAGCAAGATAGAAGAGGCTTTTAGTAAAAAACTCGAAAATCATGAAGTATGGCTAGATGGAGTTTTAAGTCGTAAAAAACAGGTTATACCGTTTCTTCAACCTCTTTTTTAGATTTTATAGATGGCTTTGTTTTAGTTATTATTACAAGAACAAAAGCCATCTTCTTCTAGTTTTTTGTTTTGTCTTTCTAAGTGTTTCTTGTATTTTTGATATGCACTCTCTTTTTTAGATACAAAAATTGTTTTTCCCATAAGCTATCCTAAAAAATTTATACCCCAATATACTAAAACTATGCTATTATTTCACTTATGCAGTTAATATCAATTTCTAGTTTGCTCTTTATGTTTATTCCTATTGTTATCGTTGGAGCTGTCTATTTTTTATGGACAAAAAACTTTAAAGAGATAGGGTTAGCAACTTTTCGGATGATTTTACAGCTTCTTGTTATAGGCTATTTTTTAAGTTATATCTTTCAAAATGACAACTCTCTTATAGGTTTTGCCATACTCTTTTTTATGATAAGTGTGTCTAGTTTCATAGCACTTAGAAATGTTAATAATAAAGACATAAGTACCTATGTAAAATTTTTCATATCCATAGCGATTGGCGGTAGTTTTAACCTTATTTTAGTACTCTTTTTTGTACTAAATCTAGACCCCGTGTATCAACCTAGATTTATAATTCCATTAGCTGGCATGATATATGCAAACTCTATGAATGCCCTCTCTTTGGGTGCAGAGAGATTTGAAAATGAGATAAAAGTAAAAGATTATATAAAAGCAAGAGCCATCTCTTTTAGAGCCTCTTTAATTCCACAAGTAAATGCCTTTTTAGCTGTCGGTCTAGTTTCACTTCCAGGCATGATGACAGGACAAATACTCTCTGGTATTAGTCCAATTATCGCTGTAAGATATCAGATAGTAGTGATGGCCATGGTATTAGGAAGTGCGGGGATGAGTGTCATGATTTACTTATATCTACAAAGGAAAAATTATGAAAATTAAGATAAAAGATAAACAAAATATTTCAAAATGCTGTTTTGTATGTGGAGCGCAAAATACAATAGGTTTAAAAGCAAAATTTTACGAGGGAGAAGAGGGCGAATCTATAGCTTTGTTTACACCAAGAAGTGAATTGCAAAGCTATCCAGGGATTATGCACGGAGGAATTTCAGCAACAATACTAGATGAAACTATAGGTAGAGCCATCATGAGCTTATATGGACAAAATAGCTTTGGTGTAACGATAGAGTTAAATATAAGATACAAAAAACCAGTTCCAACCGAAGTAGAATTAAAAGTAGTAGGAAGAATTACAAAAGATAAGGGAAGAATATTTGAGGGAAGTGGGGAGATATATCTACCTGATGGTACAGTTGCGGTTAGCGCAAAAGGTAAATATATGAAAAGGAATCTAACTCAAATAACAAAAAAAGAGTTTTCCGAAGATGAATGGTTTAAATCAGACGCTAGAGAGATAGAGAAAATCAGCATTTAAACTTCTTTATAAAACTTTTTAGATAAAATGGTGCCTACTATATTTAGAAGGAATTTTATGAGTATTAAAAAAGCAAAAGTATGGAAATTTGGAGACAATATAGATACAGATTTGATAATCGCTGCTAGATATCTAAATACTTCTGATGCAAAAGAGTTGGCAAGTCATGTTATGGAAGATGCAGATCCTGAATTTTTAAATAAGATGAGTAAGGGCGATGTGATAGTAGCTGGTGAAAATTTTGGATGTGGAAGTAGTCGCGAACACGCCCCTATAGCTCTAAAAGCAGCGGGTATTAGTGCAGTTATCGCAAAAAGTTTTGCCAGAATTTTTTATAGAAATGCTTTTAACATGGGACTTCCTATATTTGAATTGCTACAGAGTGATGAGATAAAAGAGGGTGATACGATTGAGGTTGATATGGAAAATGGCGAGATTAAAAACGCACAAAAAACTTATAAATTTACCCCAATTCCACCATTTATGCAGGAGTTAATCGCAAGTGGTGGATTGATAAATTATGCAAAAAAAGAGATGAAATGAAACTGTATAATATAGCGGTAATTAAAGGCGATGGAATTGGTCCTGAGATTATTGATGAAGCTATTAAAGTTTTAGATACGGTTAGCAAAAAAGAGGGTTTCAAGCTAAGTTACAAAGAGTATCTTATGGGTGGATGTGCTTATGAAGCTGTCGGAACTCCCATACCAGATGCTACCATAGAGGGATGCAAAGCTAGTGACGCAGTTCTTTTTGGTGCTATTGGCGGATATAAATGGGATGATTTACCAAGAGAGATGAAGCCTGAGAGCGGACTTTTAAAACTAAGAAAAGAGTTAGGACTTTTTGCAAATCTTAGACCAGTTTCTGTCTTTGATGAGCTTATTGAAGCAAGTAGTTTAAAACCCGAAGTCATAAAAGATGTAGATTTACTTGTAGTTCGTGAGCTAACAGGTGGTATATATTTTGGTGAACCTAGATTTAATGATGGTAAAAAAGCTTATAATACTATGGTTTATACAAAAGATGAAATTGTAAGAATTGCAAAAATTGCTTTTAATTCAGCTATGAAAAGAGAAAAAAAAGTCTGTTCAGTTGATAAAGCAAATGTTTTAGAAGTTAGTAGATTGTGGCGAACAACAGTTCAAGAGGTCGCACTTGATTATCCTCAGGTTGAACTTTCTCATATGTTTGTGGATAATGCCTCCATGCAGTTGGTTCGTGATCCAAAGCAGTTTGATGTTATACTAACTGGCAATATTTTTGGAGATATCCTAAGCGATGAAGCAAGCATGATGAGTGGTTCTATCGGTCTTTTGCCCTCTTCTTCAATCGGAGGAGTTGTAGGGCTTTATGAGCCTATCCATGGCTCAGCCCCTGATATAGCAGGGCAAGGAATCGCAAATCCCATCGCTACAATTTTAAGTGCATCTATGATGCTTAGATACTCTTTGAGTGAAGAAAAAGCAGCAAATATCATAGATAATGCAATCAAAAGTGTGCTTCAAGATGGATATAGAACACCAGATTTGGCTAAATATCATGCCAAAGTTGTCTGCTCAACCGAGCAGATGGGTTCAATTATAGCCGATAGAGTTACTAAGGCATAATTAAATGGTAAAAACATTAACTCTAGCTTCTATTTATGAACTTCAAGGCTTAAAAGAGGATGCACTTGAGATTTATAAAGAGATACTAAAAAATGATCCCAAAAATAAAGAGGCAAGAGTTGCTGTGCAAAGATTAAGTGGTATTCGAAAAAAGTATCGTGGTGTTGATGAGCAGATGAAGAAATTTTTTGTAAACATGAAGAGTGATGTAGAGTTTGCAGAATTTGAAAGATGGTTGATAAAACTTTGATGGGCAGGGGTGAAAGATGGAACTAAAAGATATGATAATTTCAACATTGGCCGAGTTAGAAGAGGTTGAAGAGATAGAAAAAACTGAAGAAGTGGTGCAAAAACAAAATCAAGAAAAAGAAGCTATAAGTTTGATGGATATAGACAATATAACTAGTAGTGAAAAGCAGTTTTATGAAAATATAAGAGAGAGAATTTTAGTTCTTTTCGAAGGTTTTCAATCACCAAACAATAAAAATATAGAAGCAAAAGTTGATTTAACCCTGAATTTTTTAGAGTATTTGTTGGCAACGATAGATGAACGACTGGAGAGCTTAAATATAACAAAAAAATGAATCTAACTAAAATCTTACCTTCACACCTAAAATCACAATTTGAAAAAGTACAAAATTTTCTAAAAAGATACACAAAACGAGCCTATTTAGTTGGCGGTGGCGTAAGAGATATTTTTATGAGTAACAATATCAAAGATTTGGATATCGAAGTTTATGATATAGATAATGTGCGATTTGATAAGTTGATGAAAAAGCTTGGAGCCGTTGGAGTTGGTAAAAGTTTTTTTGTCTATAAATATGGTGATATCGATATATCATTACCTCGCATAGAAGAGAAAAGAGGTATCGGTCATAAAGCTTTTGAAGTAAGAGTTTGTTATGACGAAAAAGAGGCTTCAAGAAGACGAGATTTTAGCATGAATGCCATGATGCTTGATATCTTTGATTATAAACTTTTTGATTTTTATGGTGGAGTTGATTGTATTAAAAACAAAACCATTGGTTTGATAGATGAACAGAGTTTTAAGGAAGATAGTCTAAGAGTGCTAAGAGCTGTACAATTTAGTGCTAGATTTGGTTTTAAAATAGATGAAAAAACACTTTTTGTGATGGATGAAATCTGTTTGGAAGATTTGAGTAAAACAAGAATTTTTTGGGAATTTGAAAAGATATTTGGTGGTGAAAATCTGCATTTTGGATTGTATTATATGTTTAAATTGCATATATTTGAAAAGCTTCTTACCTGCAAGCCCAAAGTTGAGCTTTTTTGCAAGTGTGCGATGGAGTTAAAAAGAGGTAGTAGGAGTTTTGAAAAAGAGTTATATCTGTACTATTTTTTGTATATAGTTGGAAATATTTTAAATTTGGATATAAATAAGCTTTTAAAAAATATGGAGGCACCAAAGCATTTTGAGAGAGCCTTGAAAAATCAGCTTTTTTGTGAGAGTTTTGTGAGTGATAGTGAGTTAAAAACTATAGCAGTAGATACTCCTATCTGTAAATGGCTAGGGAATTATAAAGAAGATATAAAACAAAGAGCCAAAGAGTTAGGTATTTGGGATAAGCTATTTGATGGTGGTATAAAAGTGAGTGATGTTATCGCAGATGGATTTGAGAAAGCTGAGATTAGAAGTGAGCTAAGAAGAAGAAAATTAAAGGTGATAAATGTATAAATATGTACTAAAGATAAAGTGCTCAGATGCAAAAGGTTTGATTTATAAAATTTCAAATGTTTTATATAAAAATGATTTAAATATCGAAAAAAATAGTGAATATGTTGATAATGAAAACAGAAAGTTTTTCTTTAGAGCTAGACTTGATGGGACTATTGATACAGATAAAATCAAAGATGAACTTCAACTTGAAATGCCAAAAGATGCTAAAATCACACTAACAAAAAAAGTGAAAAAACAGATAGTTGTATTAGCAACAAGAGAGTCACATTGCTTGGGTGACATTTTACTAAAACATGATAGTGATGAGTTAAATGCTGATGTGCTTTGTGTTGTGTCCAATCACGATGAATTGCGTCCACTTTGTGAGAGATTTGGTATTAAATATCACTTTATTGCGAGTGATAATCTAAAGAGGGTTGAGCACGAAGAGAAAGTTTTAGAAGTTCTTGGGAATTATAAGATAGATTTTATAATTTTAGCCAAATATATGAGAATTTTATCTAAAAATTTTGTCTCTGAATATAAACAAAAAATTGTAAACATACATCACTCTTTTTTACCAGCATTTGTAGGAGCAAATCCCTATAAACAGGCATATAAGAGAGGCGTAAAAATCATTGGTGCAACTGCTCATTTTGTGAATAACAACCTAGATGAAGGTCCTATCATCGCTCAAGATGTGATAGGGGTAAATCATGAACAAAGTTGGAGAGATATGCAAAAAGCTGGAAAAAATGTAGAAAAAACTGTTTTGTCAAATGCTCTGGATTTGGTATTTAATGATAGAATTTTTGTACATCAAAACAAAACGATAATCTTCTGATGTTTAATATAGTATTGGTTCATCCTCAAATACCACAAAACACAGGGAGTATCGGTAGAATTTGTGTAAATACAGACTCCAAACTCCATATCGTAAAACCAACTTGCTTTGAGATAAATGATAAAAATGTAAAGAGGGCGGGACTCGATTATTGGCATCTTCTGGATGTAACGATTTGGGAGAGTTTAGATGAGTTTATGGAAGCAAATAAAGATAAGATAGATAGATTTTTCTTCTCAACCACAAAGAGCAAAAAACCATACTTTGAGGCTAGTTTCAAAGATGGAGATTTTATCTTTTTCGGCGGAGAATCCACGGGTTTACCGATGGAGCTTATGCAAAAAAAGTGGCAAAATGCCATAACAATCCCCATGGGGAAAAACGGCAGAAGTCTAAACCTCTCTGTGGCAGTAGGCATAGTCCTATATGACGCCATAAGACAAAACTTCAAAAGCTTGGGATTGTAAAAGCATAGTTTTTATCTCATTTTCTTTAAGGTACATTTTGACTATAAATACAATTAACAGCATATTAAAAGAC
>CAZRAK010000013.1:0-34699 GCA_964598135.1 uncultured Campylobacterales bacterium | reverse complement strand
ATGGGCAGAGAGTATGACGATAGGAATTTTTTTATCTTTTTTTCTGATATCTTTAATCGCTTCTAATCCATCCATATTTGGTAAGCAAATATCAAACATCAAAACATCATAACTACTCAGAGCTATCTCCTCAAGAGCTAAAACCCCATCACTAACCGCAACCACTTTTTTAAAAAACAGACCTAGTGTCTCTGCTACATTTTTACGAATTCCCTCTTCATCTTCAGCATAAAGAATATTTTTATCTGAGAGAATTTTCAAAATTTCAAAATTATTCATACAATAAACCTTTAAAAATAAATACAAATGAAGAGCCTTTTTTAGGCTCAGATTTTACCTCTACTTTTACACTATTTTTATCGCATATTTTTTTTACTATATTTAACCCTATTCCAAATCCACCGCTTATCTTGTCGCCTCTATAGTATCTCTCAAAAATTCTGCTAATATCCTTTATACCTTTACCTTCATCTCGTATCTCTAATGCTATATTTTGATTATCTTTTTTTAGACTAAAATAGATAGAAGTAGCATTTTTAGAATATTTTATAGCATTTGAAATTGTATTATCAATAATTCTTGAAAGCTCTAGTTGTGAAAAATTTATATATAGTTCTTCTTGAATATCTTGAATAATTTGAATCTCTTTTGAGTTTAACAAATCCATAAAAAACTCCACTCTCTCTTCGCAGAATTTTGATAAATTTATATTAATCTTAGGATGTTCTATCACATTTTTTCGTACAAAAAATTCTAAATCTTCATAAACTACAATCATATTTTTTAGAGCAGATTTTGCTCTTTTTATCATTTTATTTTTACCATAAATAGAACTTAACCCATCAAGATTTAATAAAATTACTCCTATTGGAGTTTTCATTTCATGCATAGCATCTTTTATAAAATCTTCTAAATAAATATTGAATTTTTTGTATGGTTTTGTACTATGCTGAATGATAAAAAAGCTTGAGAGAAAAACCAAAAGTGAGATAATCATCAAAAGAACTAAAACATTTAAGATTATCTTTGTATATGAAATTTTTTTTGCTACAATTAAAATTTTGGCACCAAAAACATTGTTTTTTAGCCTATATTTTACATATCTATATTTTGTATTTTTTAAAAGTGAAAATATAACTTTATCATTTTTATCATAAATTACACTTGTAAAAATATTTGAACGGGGAAAGTAGAACTCTACTTGATTTGAATTTGAAAATTTATATATCTTATTTGCGACTTTTTGTGCATATATTTGCAATTCAAGATTATCTTGCAAAACTTCATTTTTGAGCTCACTATTTATATAAAAATGCATAGGAATTGTGGCTATTAAAATTAAAATAACAACTTGTAAAAAGATGTATCTAAAGTCAACAACTTTTTTATTAACCAATTTTATATCCAACCATTTTTTTTGTAGTTATAAACTTTTGGTCACACTTTTGTCGTACTCTTTTTACACACATTCTAATATCTGCATAAGTTATATCTCGACCTTCCCAAACTACATTTTGAAGTGAATCTATCGAAACAAAATATCCTTTATTTTGTACTAAATATGATACTAATTCTATCTCTGTAGCACTTAATTCTACAGGTTTTTCATTTTTTTTTAAAGTTTTTATCATAGTATCAAAAGAGTAGTTTTCATCTATCTTTATAATTTTTTGCGGACTTTTAAAACAGTGTGTCTTTATCGTATAATCTATTCTATATTTTAACTCTTTTAACTCAAACGGCTTTCTCAAATAATCGCTACAGCCTAATTCATACCCTAAACTAAGGTTGTGAATATCTGTCAAAGATGTAAGCATTATCACAGGAGTTACAACTCCATTTTCTCTTATCTCTTTTAGTATTTCATACCCATCAATCCCAGGCACTCTTATATCTAAAAGCAAAAGAGAGTACTCGTTTTCATAGATGGCTTCAAGTGCATCTTGTCCATCATCAAAATCATCAACCTTGTAACCAGATTCTTCTAAAAAATCTTTTATAGTCACTTTATATAGATAATCATCTTCAAGTAGTAAAATTTTCATCTTATTATTACTTTTCTTCTCTTTTTAGTATTAAATCTGTAAGTACTGTTTTCTTGGTCGATATTTTCGAGCATATTTACACTATAAGATGTTTTTTGCTCACTACTCATGCATAAAGCAATCAGTCCAACATCTTTAATTCCTACACTTTTCATAGAGGTAAGAACTATTATATTTTTTCCCAAAATGTAGTATGGCTTATCTCTATTAAAGATATAGCTATTTTTAGCTAACTGTTTATATAATCTTGCATCAAAAGAGTTTCCGACAATATAATATCTATCTATTTTTTTGTGTTTTTTCAAATCTACAGCAATGTGAATAAAATTTTTATCTAGTAAAACTATCATTTTAAGATTAAATTTTTTTAATCTATCCTTTATATTTTTAAAACCAATTATAACTTCAATTGAGCCTATAAAAACCTGTTTATTGTTCAAAATTGGTGATATTGCTTTTATATTTAATCTCTTACCAAGCTCTATTGAGACAAACGGTTCTTTCGTTTTTTTGACTATAACCAAACCTTTTCTAAACGAGCTGAGTTTTATTCCAAAATAGTTACTTTTATCCCAATTTCTAGCAAATGCTCTTAAATCCTTAGTATGTATTTGGATATCAATATTATCAATTCCTGTCGATTTTTTTATATTTTTGAGTATATTTTTTATCTCACCAAGTGCCTCTTTTTGATTATTTGATATTAAAGCTTGCTTCAAAATAGGGTCTTGTGAAATCAAAAGAGATAGAGACAAAGCATATCTTTTTTCACTATCCAAACTTTCATTTAATATCTCTATATTTTTGGATATATAGTTATTTATCTGTTCATCTTCATATGTAGCGGAGTATTTATTGTAAAAAAATAGTAGCACAAACAAAGATATGGTAAAAACACTCAGCAATGCAATATAAGTTTTTTTCATAAGAGCATTATACCAAAGAGACGTTATATTGCCCCTTTGGTATAAGAGATTTATTTTATTTTATGATCACCTCTAATTTTATCAATATCTAAGCCCATTGCTTTAAAATTACTTCTTACAGAGTGTGTCTCTTTTAGAACATTGGAATTATAATACCCCATCACACTCTTTGGCAACAATCCTTTAGCTAAATCAAAATCTGCTCTTGGTTGAGCATTCATGTAAAGTACGATATCTGCTACTTCTTGGTTTTTTAGACTTCCACCTTGACCCAAAGGCATATTTGATTGCACCCAAGCTGCACCTTTGTTTAGTTTACTCATGCCAGCTCCTGTATTATAAGAGAGCCATTCACCTTTTATATTTTTTCCCCAAAGTGGAGGAAATGTGCCTAAGCCTGCTCCATTAATTCCATGGCATGTAGCACACTTTTGTGCAAATAATTTTTTGCCATTTACATAATTTTTATGAGTTGCTTTTTTCTGAATTTTAGCAAAATGTTTAAAGCTTTTTGGCCATAATTTCATATTGTGAGGACTTAAAGGTGCTTTTTCATTCATCTTCATAGACATTCCAGTTGAAAGCCAAGTGACATATGCATACATCGCCATACTAGCTTTAGAGTCTATGATAGGTCTTTTACCATTCATGCTTCTCATAAAACAGTTGTTGATTCTGTCTTGTAAAGTTTGTATTGATTTTTCTCTTTTTGAATATGCAGGAAAAGCTGTTGCTGTTCCTGTAAAACTTGAAATTCCATCAGCAGTTCCAGGTTTGCCATCACTTCCTCTTAGGTGACAACTTGCACAATTAAGCTTATTTCCTACCAAATCCTTAGTTAAAGGGTGTGTGTCTGTATGAAGCATAATTTGTTCACCTAGCTTTACCATTTCTCCAACGGGACCTTTTGGATATGTTTTTGGTGCTGGGGTTGCAAACACATAACTTGCTCCCACTATCCCAATTACTGCAATTTTTAACAATCTTTTCATAATTTCTCCTTTAGAAACTTTTTATTTTAGTATTATATTTCTTTCATATAACTCAAAAGTAACAAAAAAATTGATATAATTAAAGAAAAATTTAGGAGAAATGAAAATGAAAATTATTTGTCCTCACTGTTTGGCTATCAATAATGTGCCAAAAAAAGATGATTACAAAAAAGCAAATTGTGGAAAATGCAAAAACTCTCTTTTAGAAGCTAAACCTATAGAGCTAACTAGCTCAAATATAGATAGAGTTTTGGGAAACTCTGATATACCTATTGTTATTGATTTTTGGGCTCCGTGGTGTGGACCTTGCAAGATGATGACTCCTGTGTTTGCTGATACTTCTTTAGGCTTTCCTCTTAAGGCTCTTTTTGCAAAGGTAAATACTGAAAATGAGCAATTTTTAGGAAGTAGATTTAAGATAAGAAGTATCCCTACTTTGGTAGTTTTTAAAAATGCTAAAGAGGTTGATAGAGTTAGTGGAGCTATGGATTCTGTATCCTTAGAAAATTATGTGAGAAAATTTATTTAGTGGAATCTAGTGGAATTATTATAGTAAATTTAGCTCCTTCATTTTCATTTTCAAAACTTAGCTCCCCTTGAAAGTTATTTTCTATAATAATTTGTGACATATAAAGTCCAACACCTGTTCCCTTTGATTGAGATTTTGTAGTAAAGTACGGCTCAAAAATTTTCTCCTTTATATCGTTTGGAATTCCTTTAGCGTTATCTTGTATGGTTACTTTTACTTTATCTTTTTGCAAAACTGATTTTATTTGCACTTTTCCTTGCTTTATTTCATTTAGAACTATCGCATCTTTTGCATTGTTCAATATATTTAAAAAAACTTGTTCTAGTTTTTTCTTATCCCCTTTTACATACACCTCTTTTTCGCAAATATAAAAAAGGTCAATCTTTTTATCTTCAAAAGAGTCTTGAGTTATATAGACAACATTTCTAATCTCATTTTCAAGATTAAATCTCTCAATACTTTGCGCAGGTTTAAAAAAATCTCTAAATACATCTATAGTTTTGGATAGGTACTCTATGTTTCTCTCCATTCTCTCAAAACTTTTAAGCATTATCTCTTTTGTCAATTTACCTGTCTCTTCCAAAAGAATCATCTTGCTTATGGAAATTCCTAGTGTATTTAATGGCTGTTTCCATTGATGTGAAATATTTCCAAGCATTTCGCCCATAGAAGCTAGTTTATTTTGATGTTGTATTAGTAGTAGCTGTTTCTTGCTTTTTTCTGTCTCACTTATGATTGCGTTTTTATAATTTAAAAATATTCTTTCACTCTTTCTAGTGATAAATACTAGCATAATCACAAGTAATATAGCAATGATAGCAAAAACAATAGCAAGCTTGAAAAAAGTATCATGAAGTGTCTCTTTTAGCTCCTCTTGTTTTTGCTTTATAATCTTTTCCATATCAGCTACACTTTCTCCAATCCCGATTGCCCAGTGCCACTCTTTTATGCCAGAGATATAAGATATTTTTTTTATAGGTTTCTTGTTTTCTAAATTTGTGGTTGAGGTATATTCAAAAAAACCTCCACCTTTTTTAGCAATTTTTATAATCTCTTCTATAAGAGACCTACTATTTTTATTTCGTATCGTTCGCCTCTCTCCAAATTTATTTAGATGTGTGAGCATTTTTTCGCTATAAGAGTATGTAAAAAAATGGTTATTTTTTCCATATTTAACTTCTTGTATCTCTTTGAGCATTTTTTCTTGTAATTTTTTCTCAAAATCTTCTACATATTCACCTGTTCCGATAAACCAATCAAGCGGTTTAAAATAGATATCAAAACCTATCTTTTTATAATCAACTGCTTTATCATTTGGTTTTCTCCAGTACCAAGTATAAAAAGTGCTTCCATATTTTTTACATAATTTTGCTACATTTTTAACAACAAAATCGCCTTTAATATCTTGGTAGTTTGAAAAATCTTTTCCTTCTAGCTCTGGAGCGATTGGTAATAGTATATTTTTTAAGTTCATGCTGTATATAAAGAAATAACCTCTTCCTTGGTTAAATCTTATGGGTCTAAGTGCGTCTTTTATCATTTTTTTTATCACATTTTTATTTTTATCTCTATTTTGCAAATAGATATTCATACTTATAGCATATGCTTCTTTAACTCTATTTTTCAAATTTTCTCTTAAGTCTTTCTCAGCTAAATTTCTCGCATAATTTATTTG
Source organism: uncultured Campylobacterales bacterium (assembly GCA_964598135.1). Lineage (GTDB taxonomy): Bacteria > Campylobacterota > Campylobacteria > Campylobacterales > Sulfurospirillaceae > JAADIZ01. The sequence goes on along the minus strand of CAZRAK010000013.1, from coordinate 28,532 downwards.
ATTTATTAGTGCCAGAACTTCATTCTTTGCTCTTCTTTTTTTTTCAAGTATATAGCTTTTTCTGATATTTTTTATACCTTGTTTGCCTTGCTGAATTTGGTTATTAACGATTGTAGAAGAGATAAGTATAAAAAATGTAGCAACTATTAAACTAGGAAGAAATTTAATAAGCCATAATACTCGTTTTTCCTGTTTATCCATTGTGCTCTATTTCTTCAAAAAATTTAAATGTGCCTTTGCCTGATTTTTTTGCTTCATACATGGCTTTATCTGTATCTTGAATTAACTGTTTTTTAGATTTTTTGAAAGTGGTTGGACTATATACTTCTATACCAATAGAACAAGTTATATGTGCTTTAATGTTTTGGCTTAATTTAAACTCTAGTTTTACTTTATCTAATATATCTTGGACTACAATTTCTACCTGTTTTTTATCTGTTACGCTCTCCAAAATTATTATAAATTCATCTCCACCAAACCTTGATACAGTATCAATTTTTCTTATAACCAATTTCATCCTTGATGAAACAGCTTGGAGTAATTTATCACCTATATCATGTCCAAATGTGTCATTTATTGTTTTAAACTTATCTAAATCTATAAATAAAAGTGCAAAATTTATTTTACTTCTGTTACTTCTTAAGATTGCTTGTTCTAGTCTATCAAAAAGCAAAACTCTATTTGGAAGATTTGTTAAGGCATCATAGTTTGCTAAGTATTCAAGTTTTATCTCTTTTGCTTTATCAGCAGTTTTATCTTGAATAATCTTTAAAAAAGCATAAATATTTTTCTTTTCATCTCTTAGGGGTATAGTTTTTATACTAAAGTAAATCTTATTTCCATCACTATCAATACCTTCATGCATATGGGTAACATTTGACTTATTTTTAAAAGCAGACGCATTGCCACACATTTGCCCTGAAAACTCACAAGGATAATCACTTCCATAAAAGGCTTGATGGCACTTTATGGGGGCACTATGCCAATGCCTACTATTTTTCACTAGGTTATTTGCAAATAGTACATTATAATCCAAATCAATCACCATCATAGGGTCTGGAAATTCGTTTGAGACTGTTTTTATGAGTATTTTCTCTTTTTTTAGCTCTTTCTCTTTTAGAATATTTTGTGACTCTTTTAACAAAGTATCTAGCAACAATCTAGCATTTGTTGGTTTAACAACATATCCTGAAATCTTACACTTTATGGCTTTTAGGAAGATATCAACATTAGTGAAAATTGTATGCAATACTATAGAGGCATCTTTATCAATCTCTCTTATTTTTTCAGTCATTTCAAAACCATCCATCCCTGCCATGCCTAAATCCGTCAAAATTATATCTGGATGATATTTTTCATACTGCTTTATGCCCTCTTCACCATTTATGGCTTTAAAGCATTTAGCAAAATAGATATCTAAAAGCTCACTTAACTCTTCTAGCTCACTCTCATTGTCTTCTACTACAAGAATTGTGATATCTTTTAAAACTGAATAATTTTGTTTTTTCTTATTCATAAATTACTGCTTATTATATATTTACTTCCATAAATATTCTCTATCAAACTGGCAGATTCTATCTTTTTTCTTACCTTATAAATAGTATTTCTTATGTTTTTCGAACTAAACTCTTTTTGTTCGTATCCCCATAGATAATAGAAAAGGTCTATACTTTCTACTGGAGTATTTAAATTTTCTACAAGCATTTGTATAAGTTTTGTTTCACTTTTGGTTAACTTAATAGGTCTATCATTTTTAAAAAGAAAAGATTTTTTTTGACTCCAGGAAAAACCATCTTTTAAATCAATGAGTTTAGTCGAAAATTCAAGTCGCCTAAAGCATAATTTCATACTCTCTTTTAGTTTTTTTGAAGTCAAAGGCTTGATAAGATAATCAACTATATCAGCCTTTATAGCCTTAAAGAGCTTATCCTTGTCGTCATAGGCACTAATGATAACTATAGGGATTTTTTTATTGTGTTGTTTTAGTTGTTCTATTAGAGAAAAACCATCATTTTCAGGCATCTGTATATCTGTAAAAATTATATCTGGTTTTTTATATAAGATAGTATCTAGTGCATCTTGCGTATTTGTAGCCTTGTAAACAATATAAAATTCTATACTTAAATACTCGCACATACTCTCAAGAGAATCTATATCATCATCTATTGCAAGAGCAGAATACCTTCGAAATCTATCCATTTATATTCTTACCTTTTATACTTACTCTTACCTCTATCAGCATAAAGGAAGCAAATTTTTTTGATTATATCAAAAGAGTGTCATTTAAATGTCACTTTTTATATTTTTGCTAACAGATTACTACTGATTTTATTTGTGTATAATCCTCTTCGATGGCAAATTTTGGACCCTCCTTTCCTATGCCACTTTGTTTAAAACCACCATATGGTTGTATATCAAAACGCAGAGTCGGAATATCATTTATTACAACCCCACCAACATCAAGCTCATCTATGGCATCTTTCATCATACTTAAATCATTTGTAAAAATTGAATACTGCAAACCAAACTCTGAATTATTCATGGATTTTTTTGCTTCTTCATAATTTTTCTTTGCTATTAAAGATACTATCGGTGCAAATACCTCTTGGCAAACTATATTCATCTCCTCTTTTACATCTATCATTATAGTTGGCTCTAGTATTAAATCTCTGTTTTCTCCTCCAAATAGCACCCTAGCACCCTCTTGTTTTGCATTTGCTATCCAAATTTTTGCCCTATCCACTGCATTTTCATCTATCATAGGACCTATAAAAGTTTTTTCATCATATGGATTTCCAACACTTAGCAAACTTGTCTCTTTAGCAAAAAGTTTTGCAAATTCATCATAAACATCTTCGTGTACATATACTCTTTGCAGTGAAATACAAACTTGACCAGAGTTTACGAAAGCACCAATTGCACACTTTTTAGCTACATCTTTTAAATTTGCTGATTTATCGATAAAAGTTGCGGCATTTCCACCAAGCTCAAGTGCAACTTTTTTTATACCAGCATTTTTAATGATAGTTTTTCCCACTGGTACACTTCCTGTAAAACTTATAACTCTTGGAATTTGACTCTTGACTAGAGCACTGTTTACACCTTCACCACTATAAACAACACTAAGTGCATCTTTGATTGCATGTGGACTTTGTATGAAAAGTTTTGCTAAGCTATAAGCGCAAAATGGTGCAGCAGAACTAGGCTTTAGTACAACTGCATTTCCACTCACAAGAGCTGGGGCAATCTTGTGAGCTACTAAATTTAAAGGAAAGTTAAATGGTGTAATGGCAAGAGCAACGCCAACGGGCTCCCTCTTATAAAAAGCTAAAGTTTTTTTGCCACTAGGCATTGCTGTTGTATCAAAACTCTCTCCGCCTATGGTTATCATAGTATGAGCTGAGAGTCTTATGGTCTCTATACATCTATTTACTTCACCTCTGGCAAAAACCATAGGCTTACCGACTTCATCACAGATTATTTTAGCAAATCTTTCACTATCTTTTTCCAATTTGTCCGCCACATCTTCGAGCCAAGCAACTCTTTGATGAAGTGGTGAATTTTTAGTCTCTTTTGAAGAACTTTTAGCTTTTAAAAAGGCTATTTCAACATCGCCAACACTACATACGGGATATGTAGATACAACATTTGAATTAAAAGGATTTTTAACTTCCAAAACATTTTGGGTCTCCTTCTGCTCATTTCCCAAAAATATCCTTGCTCTGTTCATTTCATACTCCTAAGACAATATTTATGAAATATTATATCCTCATTTTAAGATAAAAAAGTTAAAATAATAAACTAAAAAAGGGAGGGAACATGGTTAAACATATATTTACAGCTATTACTCTAACTATCTTGTTATTTGCAAATGGAGGAAAAACCACACCAAAAATCGTAAAAAATCATACTATTTTAAAAGGGTTTAATGTAAATTGGAGTTTTTTACCTCCAATAAATAGCAAAATGATTGATGCAATTATCTCTTTAAAACCGCAGATTCTAAGATATCCTGGTGGAACTATATCAAAAACTTGGGACTGGAAAAGCGGAACCTCAAGCAAAGGCAGAAGAAGAACGCCTCATAAGTTAAAAGACTTATCAGCAGTTGCAAAAGCAACAGGTGCAGATGTCATATTTGTTTTAAACATAATGACTAGTAACCTAATAAATCAAATAGCACTCTTAAAAAAAGCAAAAAGTATGGGTATAGCTATCAAATATATCGAAATTGGCAATGAAGTCTATCTTTCAAGAGAGAAATTTAAGGATAATGTAAAGAAGTTTCCAACAGGCAAAGAGTATGGAAAATTTGCTAACAGATGGGCAAAAAAAATCAAAAAAATATTTCCTCGTGTTAAAATTGGAATTACTATGTTTAGTAGAACCAACAGTAAAAAAGACAGAATGAAAAATTGGAATAATTTGGTTATAAAAAATATTGAAGATAAAAATTATGATGCTCTCATATATCATATATATCTAAAATTTCCGAAAAATAGCAAACTAAATAACAATATAGTTGATAATATAGTTACAAAAAGAGTTGATGATTTTAAAAAAGCAAAAATTTATGATAAAACAAAAGAGATTTGGATAACTGAATATGGTGTGCTTGCAAACACTTTAGAAAAGACCATCACCTCTACTAAAAAACTCGCAGATTTTTTGGAATCGATTGCGGATATCTCTATGGTTCATGTTCTATATACTAAAATTAGAAGGCATGCAAAATCAAAATGGAGGTATTTTTCAATGCTAGCTAAACCAAAAGCGGACGCACTAACAAAACTTGGCAAAGTATTTAAAGACAGATATAATAAACAATAAATCAACATTTAATGTAAACTTAGATAGAATTGTGGCTATTTTAATATAAATAGGTTGAAAACATATGGAAAAAGCAAAATTTATTTGGATGGATGGAAAATTAACCCCCTGGGATGAGGCAAATGTTCATATTCTAACTCATACTCTTCATTACGGAAATGGCGTATTTGAGGGAACAAGGGCATATATGACAAAAGATGGACTTGCTATTTATAGATTAAAGGACCACACTAAGAGACTTTTGAATTCAGCAAAAATTACAAGAATCAAACCCTCATACACAGTAGAAGAGCTTGAAAATGCACAGTTAGAACTTCTTCGAGTAAATGATTTTAAATCAAATGTTTATATAAGACCACTTGTCTATCTAGGTTATGGGGTTATGGGATTGCACCATGTTGATGCACCTGTAAACACAGCTATTGCTGCGTGGGAATGGGGAAGTTATTTGGGTGATGAAGGACTAGAAAACGGAATAAGAGTTAAGATATCATCATTTACTAGAAATCCTGTTAGCTCTACTATGGGAAAAGCAAAAGCAGTTGCAAATTATCTAAACTCACAATTGGCAAAATATGAAGCGATGGAAGCTGGATATGAGGAGGCTCTTTTGTTAGACGAAGATGGATTTGTGGCCGAGGGTAGTGGCGAGTGTTTTTTTATAGTTAGAGACGGTGTGCTAATCTCTCCTCCAAATGACACTTCGCTAGAAAGCATCACGCAAAATAGTGTGATAATGTTAGCTTTAGATGCTGGCATACAAGTTGAAAGAAGAAGGATTACTAGAGATGAAGTCTATATTGCAGATGAAGCTTTTTTTACAGGAACCGCAGCTGAAGTTACTCCGATAAAAGATGTAGATAATTATATTATAGGTGATGGAAAACGAGGAGCCATGACAGAACAACTCCAAAATGCATATTTTGATGTGGTTTATGGCAGAGATGATAAGTATAAAAACCTGTTAACATTCATTTAGATAGTTACAGTAAAATACAATAAAATTTTAAAGGATAAAAATGCCCGTTGATTTAAATGATTATTTTAATAAAAAAAGTGGAAATGGTGGAGGAGGAAATGGTGGAGGTAATCGTCCTATGCCAAATATAGAACCTCCTGAGTTTTTAAAAAACTTGGGTAAAAAAGCTGGTTTTTTATATGTTTTAATTGCTATTATTGTAGTTGTAATTTTATCTAAACCTTTTGTTATTATCAATTCTGGCGAAATGGGTATAAAAGCAACTGCTGGAAAGTTTGATCCAATTCCTATGAATCCTGGTTTCCATCTTTTTATACCTTTTGTGCAAAATATTTTTATAGTTGATACAAAAGTAAGAGTTATGAATTATACTTCATCATCAGAACAAGAAGTAACTCAAAGAGGCTCGGGCATCAAAAATAAAAATGCGATATCAGTTCTTGATTCAAGAGGTCTTCCGGTCTCTATAGATTTAACGGTTCAATATAAACTCGAGCCAACAACTGCTCCTCAAACAATAGCTACTTGGGGAATGGCATGGGAAGACAAAATAATAAATCCCGTAGTAAGAGATGTTACTAGAAATGTTGTAGGTCAATATCCTGCCGAAGATTTGCCATTGCAAAGGAATGCAATAGCTGCTAAGATTGATCAACAAATCAGAAAAAATATAGATGCTCAACCAGGTCGGCCAGTACAACTTTTAACAGTACAACTTAGAAAGATAATACTACCACAAAAGATAAAAGACCAAATAGAGATAGTCCAGATTGCAAAGCAACAAGTTGAAAAAACTAAGTATGAAGTTGAACAGGCAAATCAAGAGGCTCAGAAAAAAGCTGCTCTTGCTACTGGTGATGCTAATGCAAGAAAGATTAAAGCGCAAGGTCAAGCAAGTGCTGTTAAAATTGAAGCAGATGCAAACTCTTATGCAAATGTTAAAATATCTAAGAGTATCACTGCAAATTTACTAAAACTTCGCCAAATAGAGGTGCAAGGACAATTTAACGATGCATTAAGGGTAAACAAAGATGCAAAAATTTTCCTAACTCCTGGTGGTGTTGTTCCAAATATTTGGGTTGATACAAAAGATGTTAGAAAAACGACAAGTGCCAATAAATAGGAATCTAGATGAATAAAGAGTTGGTACACAATATAGATTGGGATAAAAATCAACTCATTCCCGTTATCGCTCAAGATAGTGATAACGGGGAAATTTTAATGCTAGCTTATACAAATAAAGAGGCATTTGAATTAACGCTAAAAACAAAATTTGCTTACTACTACTCAAGAAGTAGAAAAAAATTATGGAAAAAAGGTGAGCAAAGTGGTAACACACAAGAAGTTAAAGAGATTTATCTTGATTGTGATAGTGATACAATTTTACTAAAAGTAAAACAAAATGGCGTAGCTTGTCATACTGGCAGAATGTCTTGTTTTTTTAAGAGAGTTGATATAAACCAAGAGTTGCCACCAATAGAGAAGACCATAAAGAATTATAGTATTAGTGATACTCTATATCATATCATATGTGAAAGAAAAAATGCAGATCCAAAAAAATCTTATGTTGCATCCTTGTTTAAAAAAGGTGAAAATACTATACTAAAAAAAGTTATTGAAGAGGCGGGTGAATTTTGTTTTGCCATTAAAGATAATAATGAAAAAGAGATAGCGTATGAAGCAGCAGATTTACTATTTCACTCGCTTGTAGCACTTGGATATAAAGATATAAATCCTGATTTAGTCAAGCAAGAACTTCAAAAAAGATTTGGACTAAGTGGGATAGAGGAGAAAAATAGTAGAAAAAATGACTGAGCTAAAATTTTCAATACTAGAGTATATACAAAATCTTGGTTTATATGATTACCTTGCTTTTGCTTGGTTGTTTTTAACTTTTCTAATTTTAATAATTTTGTCGATAATAATCATGAAAAAAGCTATAAAAACATCCATGTTTGTACTTTTACTCTCTCTTATACTATTACTTATCGGACCTTTTTTTATCAAACACTATCTAAACAAAACTCTAAGAAGAGTTGATACTAGAAGTATTCAATTTCAAAAATTAAACTTTTCAAACACACTTATAGTTAATTATAAAATCAAAAATTTATCAAAAAAAAGTTTTAAAGAGTGTGAAATACATATAACGGTTTATAGACCATCAGCTTCAAAACTAAAATTATTTTTAAATAAATTAAAGCCAATCGAGCAAAAGACGATTTTAATCAAAGAGCCTATAAATGCAAATGATTTTGCAGATAAGAGATTTGTCTTTGATAATTTTTCTTACAATAGAGATATAAATGTATCTGTAGAAGCTCAATGCTACTAAAGGATTGAAAATGGTATCTTACTTTACAATCGTACATATAATTACACTCTTTATTTTATTTATTATATTTATTATATTGCTTATAGTGTCCCTAAAAGAGACAAGAAAAAAAGTTTTATTTGCTATGATATTTTCAAATTTTTTGGTGATTTCAATGCTTGCTGTTTTTTCTATGTTTGTCTTGGATAAATATACAAAAAAAGCTAGGCTTGAAGATATATCACAAGCTAGAGTTTTGATTAGTGAATCATTTGTAGTAACAGGAAGAGTTAGAAATATTGGAAAATTTGGTATATCAAAATGCTTTTTAAAGGTGAAACTTGTAAATAATGCCATTACTGCTGGTAACTTAAAAGGCTCGAATATTTACAAACCAACTGTTGGGCTGGAATTTTTGGCAAAAACTACTGGTAAAGAAAAAAAGTCTACTATTATTAAAAATTTTTTAATAGCAAAAAATCTTAGAGTTAATGAGTTGAGAAACTTTAGTGCTTCCATGAGATATCCATCATATTTTCAAAGCCCCTCTCTTATATATAAACTACATTGCAGATGAGTTATGTTATAAAATAGTTCCCATCAAAACTTACAAGTGAATATTCCATATCTTCCCCTATACTTTTCTTTAGAGAATCTATACTTAAAAAACTAAGAGAATCTGCTTTTATATACTCTCTTATCTCTTCGACACTCATGTTTGCACTAATTAGCTCTTCATAGCTTGGAGTATCTATTCCGTATTTACAAGGATGTTTGATAGCGGGAGATGTTATACACATATGCACCTCTTTAGCTCCTGCTTCTTTTAGTATGCGTATAATTCTTTTAGATGTTGTTCCTCGCACTATACTATCATCTACAACTACAATTTTTTTGCCTTTAAGTATGGCATTTATCGGAGAAAGTTTTAACTTTACCTTCATATCTCTTCTAGCTTGGGTTGGCTCTATAAAAGTTCTTCCTACATAGTGGTTTCTAACTATTGCCATCTCAAAAGGTATACCACTTTCGTGTGCATATCCCATAGCTGCGCTTACTCCACTATCAGGAACAGGGATAACCAAATCAGCATCTATTTTGTGCTCTCTTGCCATCGCTTTACCCATCTCTTGCCTTACTACATAAACACTTTTTCCAGCTATCACGCTATCGGGTCTTGCAAAATAGATAAATTCAAAAGCACAAATCCTAGGAGTTGGTTCAAAAAGCTGAATACTCTCATATTTCTTCTTTTCTTCATCAAAAATAATCATTTCACCTGGACGCACATCTCGTATGAATTTAGCTCCAACTAAATCAAAAGCACAAGTTTCGCTAGAAACTATATATCCACCATTTTCAAGTTCTCCAAGAGACAAAGGTCTTACACCATATTTATCTCTTATAGCAAACAGTTTATGCCTACTTTGTATCAAAAGACAATATGCACCTTTTATGACATTTAATGCCTCAATAACTCTATCTTTTAAATGCTCTTCATGACTTCTAGCTATAAGATGAATGATATTTTCAGTATCCATTTGAGATTGGAAAATTGCACCCTCATCTATCAATTGTTGTCTAACTTCATCTTTATTTATCAAATTTCCATTATGGACAACTGAGATTTCACCCAATTTATAACTTGCGTGTATAGGTTGAGCATCAAGTACGGATTTACTTCCCGCAGTAGAGTATCTATTGTGTCCTACTGCAGAATTTCCTTTTAGATATTTTAGTGTATCTTCATCAAAAACTTCTGTAACTAAACCTTTTTTTTTAACCCTTCTTAAAACTTCTCCATCACTTACACTTATACCAGTCGCTTCTTGCCCACGGTGCTGCATTGCAAACAGAGAATAATAAGCAATCCTTGAAGCCTCGTTTGAATCAAACACACCAACTATTGCACACATTTTTATCCTTTTATAGACCTAAACAATCATTTATGCTATATAATCCATTTTCTTGATTTACTATCCATTTTGCCGCTCTTATGGCGCCCTTAGCAAAGGTATCACGACTAGTTGCTGTATGATTTAGTTCTATAAATTCACCATCATTATAAAATCCAACAGTATGTCTGCCTACTATATCCCCACCACGAAGAGACATAACAGCTATCTCATCTTTACTTCTCTCACCAATTAAACCATTTCTTCCACTAACTCTTACTTTTTCAAGATCCAAACCTCTAGCATTTGCCACACTTTCACCCAAAGTCATAGCAGTTCCACTTGGTGCATCTTTTTTATATCTATGGTGTTGTTCTACTATCTCAATATCAAAGTCACTTAAACTACTAGATGCCAAAGAGACCAGCTTGTTTAAAACTGCAACTCCTAAAGACATATTTGTTGAATAGAGTATCGGCATTAATTTAGATGCCTCTTTTAGCAGGTTTTGCTGATGTGGACTAAGTCCTGTTGTGCCAATCACAAGTGGAGTTGGATTTTCAAGTGCAGATTCTAGCAAAGTCTCAGTAGCAAATGCGATAGTAAAATCTATCACTACATCACTGTTTTTAAATAACTCTTCATAAGAATCAGTTACAACTGAATTTTCAGGAATCGGAAAACTAAAATCTTCTATAGCATGAAGTGTGTGTGGCACTGCCTCTTCATCATTTTTTAAATTTTCTATCAACAGATGTCCAACTCTTCCTGTTGAACCGTGTATTCCTATATTTTTACTCATTTACATACTCCAAAGCTTGTATTCCTGCGGTTGCGCCATCACCTGCGGCACATACTACCTGCTTTGATGCATCCACTCTTAAATCACCTGCAGCAAAGAGCCCTTTTAAAGAAGTTTTCATTTTTAAATCCACTATAACATTTCCAGTTGAACTAAGTTTACAAAGAGGTTTTCCATTTTCTTGCATAAGTACTTCATTATTGACATTCATGCCAATAAATACAAAAATTCCTGGAACTTTTAAATCTCTTTTGTTTCCCTCTTTATCTGAAATCTTAACTCCATTGACTCCACTAACATCACCATATATCTCATCTATCACAGAGTTTAGTATCAGTTCAATTTTATCATTTGTTTTAATTTTTTTTACAGTAACTGGACTAGCTCGGAATTCATCTCTTCTGTGAACCAAATAAACTTTTGAGCATATATTTGTTAGATAAAGTGCCTCTTCCAAAGCTGTATCTCCACCACCCAAAACTGCTACTTCTTTATTTTTATAAAAAAATCCATCACATGTAGCACAAGTGCTTACACCCTTGCCAAAAAATTCATCTTCACCTTTTATGCCAGATTTTCTTGGTGTGCTTCCTGTGCAAACCACTACGCTTTTGGCTTCTTCTATCTTATCGCCAAGTAAAAATACTTCAAACGCACCATCATCTCTTTTTGTTATTCGACTTACCTCTTCCATGCTGTGTTTCATACCAAATCGCATGCATTGCTCAGGCCAATTTTGCATCATATCAAGTCCACTCATAACCTGAGTGATGCCTGGGTAATTTTCTATCTCACTACTACTTGTGATTTGACCCCCTGGCATCCCTTTTTCAAACATTGTTACTTTTTCTAATCCACCTCTTGATGCGTATAGTCCAGCTGTAAGTCCAGCTGGTCCACCACCTATTATCGCTAAATCTAACATTTTATTTCTCCTTTTTTAAGAGCTTTGCTCCCAAAAAATTCCTCTCACTAAAGCTTGCGCTTTGTGAAGAAATCTCTATTTTATTCTATTTTTTCTATCATGCTATCTTGTTTGTATTTGAAATTTTTCTGTTTTACTATCTGAAATATACTTGGTACTTCCATAATGTGAAATCGCTGTATAAGTTTCAATAGATTATTCATACCAGTTGTTATATAAATAATATTTTTACTATTTTTTCGTCTCTTTTGATATAAATCAATCGCTATTATATGCTTTTTATTACCGATTTGTTGTAAGATTTTATCTATATTTGGCATATTTGAGCTATAAATGATAACTGTATATTTATCATACTTAGGAACAAAAATATCACTTTTTTCATAATAAATCCAATTCCTAAAATCGATAAATTTATACTGCGAAAAACGATAATTAAAATACGCAAATGCACTAGCTATCATCAATGCACCAAAAAAAGAGGCAAAAAGATAGTTTAGGGAGAAAACTCTTCTCCCTTGTTTCATATTAATGTCCCCTTTGGTAGGAGCAAAGCTCCTACCAAATTCCTTGCGACTAAAGCTACGCCTTTGGCGAGAATACATTTTATATCAATGTTCTTTAGGAGCAAAGCTCCTGCCAAATTCCTTGCGGATAAATGACGATCTTCAATCGTATATCTTTTCAAAAATTATATTCCTAGAGGAATGAGTTTATTTTATCAGTTAAAATCTGTTTTGATGAAGCACCTACCATTTGGTCAACTAGCTCACCATCTTTAAAAAACAGTATTGTTGGAATTGATCTGATTCCATACTTAACAGCAACATCCTGTTCATCATCAGTATTTACTTTGCAAATTTTTGCTTTTCCATCAAAATCTTCAGCTAACTCTTCTATGACTGGAGCTATCATTCTACAAGGTCCACACCAAGGAGCCCAAAAGTCAACTAATGCCACACCTTCACTTACTGTGCTATCAAAATTTGATGCATTTAATTCTATATACTTTCCCATAATTTTCTCCTAAATTTTATATTTTAAAAATAGATAGTATTATACAAATACTATCTTTAAAGTTACCATAGCTAGGACATTTAGTTTTTAAAAACTAATATTATCCACAATCTCAATTCCTTGCGGAGTTACTAAAGCAGCGCATATTTGGTACTCTTCATTATAATCATTAATCATAAAAAAATACTCAATAGTTTTAATAATTTTTTTCATTTTTAATGGAGTAATTCTGCAAATTGGATCATACTTTTTCGAATATTTAACTTCAAAAAAATTCAATATCTCCTCTTTTTTTGCAACTATATCTATCTCTCCAAACTTTGAATGAAAATTCCTTTTTATAATTTTATAACCATGTTTGATTAAGTATTTTTCGACTCTATCTTCAGCTTTTAACCCAATTTTTAAACTCAAATTACTCTTCTATCCTAATCATCACAGGAAGTTGTTTTACAAATTCACAATTACCTATCTTTTTAATTGCATTTTGTATATCTTTTTCAAAACATCTGTGTGTAGAAAACAGAAGGGTTGCCAGCCTATCATCTTTACTCTGTTTTTGCAAAAAACTATCTATTGATATATTATACTCTCCTAAAATATTTGAAATTTGAGACAGAACTCCAATTTTGTCCTCAACTTCGATTCTCATATAATATTTCGTATGAATTTCATTAGCATTTTTGAGCTTGATTATGTCATTTTCCAATATCTTTTTAAATCCTAGCATTGGTGAGCTATTACCATCTCTTGCAATATCTATGATATCTGCTATAACAGCGCTAGCAGTCGCATCTCCACCAGCTCCAGGACCATAATACATAGTCTCTCCAACAAAGTCACCGACTACACTAACACCATTCATGACACCATCAACTTTAGCTATCATTTCATCTGCATTTATAAGTGCTGGATGAACTCTAAGCTCAACACTATTTCCCCTCTTTTTGGCGATAGTGAGTAACTTAATGCTATATCCAAACTCTTTTGCAAAAAAGATATCTTCACTATTTATATCTTCTATCCCTTCTATAAGTATATCTTCTGGTTTTGCATCTATTCCATAAGCAATACTAGCCAAAATCAATAGTTTATGTGCTGCATCAAATCCACCTATATCAAACGAGGGGTCTGCTTCGGCATAACCTAGCTCTTGAGCCTCTTTTAGTATCTCATCGAACTCTATACCCTCACTCATCATTTTGGTCAGCATATAATTACAAGTACCGTTCATGATGCCTTTGATAGACTCTATATGATTTGCACTAAGCCCTTCTCTTAAAGCTTTTATAATAGGAATACCGCCAGCCACACTCGCCTCAAAACCGATAGGTTGTCTTTTTGCACTTTGTTGAAGTTCATATCTATGATAAGCAAGCATTGCTTTATTTGCAGTTACCACAGCCTTGCCTTTTGCCAAAGCTTTTTTTACTACTTCAAAAGCATCATTAATACCACCCATAAGCTCAACCACTATATCAATACTCTCATCATTTAAGATATCATCAATATCATCACTTAAAGGTATATCTACATCTCTGTCTTTGCCTAAGCTTTTAACAACCCCCAAAACTGGGGTTATCTCTTTGCCTGCTCTTGCTGTTATGATATCTCTATTTTCTTGCAAAATTTTAACTACACTACTTCCTACTGTTCCCACACCTATAATTCCAACTTTTATCATTTTTCCAAACTCTTTAAATATTTTTTTACATTTCTTGCTGCTTGCCTAATTCTATTTTCATTCTCTATCAAGGCAATTCTTACATACTCATCTCCGTGCTCTCCAAAACCAATTCCAGGGCTTACTGCTATCTTTGCCTTGGTTAAAAGCTGTTTTGAAAATTCCATACTCCCTAAATGTCTTGCAACTTTAGGTATCTTTGCCCAGATAAACATGGTAGCTTTTGGTGTTGCCATATCCCAACCTGCATTTTTAAAACTTTTGACTAAAACATCTCTTCTTTTTCTATATACTTCTATTATCTCACCTACACACTCTTGAGGACCATCAAGTGCTATAGTAGAGGCGACTTGAATAGGAGTAAACATACCATAATCAAACCAAGATTTTATCTTTTGGAGTGCACCTATGAGCTTTGGATTTCCAACTACAAAGCCAACTCGCCAACCAGCCATATTGTAACTTTTTGATAGAGTTGTACTCTCAACTGCAACATCTTTTGCCCCTTGTGCTTCAAAAATTGAAGGCGTCTTGTAACCATCAAAGGTGATATCAGCATAAGCTATGTCACTAATGATATAAAACCTCTCTTTTTTAGCATATGCCACTAACTCTTCATAAAATGATTTTTCAACAGTTACAGTTGTTGGATTATGTGGGAAATTTACTACTACAAATTTTGGTTTAGGCACGGAATCCCTAAAAGCTTTTTTTAGTTTAAAAAAAAACTTCTGGGTATCTAATTCAAAATTTTCGTTGAAATCAAGCCCCATTTTATGCACATTTCCACCTGCAATTATAAAAGCATAAGAGTGTATAGGATAAGCTGGGTCTGGAACGACCGCCACATCACCTGGATTTGTAATTGCTTGTACTAAATGTACATAGCCCTCCTTGCTTCCAAGAGTGGCTACTGCTTCACTATCTGGGTCTAAATCAACTCCATATTTTCTTTTGTACCAACTACAAATAGCAAGCCTAAGTTTGTATATACCTCTGCTAACACTATAGCCATGAGTTTTGTCTTTGTCAACTGATTCTATCAATTTATCTATGATGTGCTGTGGAGTTCTGCCATCTGGGTTTCCCATAGAAAAGTCTATAATATCTTCTCCTGCTCGTCTGGCTTTTAATTTTATCTCATTTATCTCTGCAAAAACATAGTTTGGCAATCTTTCTATTGTATTAAACCTTATTTCATCAAACATTTTATTTCTCCTTTAATAGGAGCAAAGCCCCTATTAAATTCCTCTCACTAAAGCTACGCCTTTGGCGAGAAAACTTCTATTTTATTTTATTTCGGAGCAAAGCCCCTATTAAATTCCTCTTGACTTATACTACGCTTTTGGCGAGAAAACTTTAATTAGCACTTTGCATATAAATTGATAATCCATGCTTTATGTTATCTAGCGTGTATAAATCTCCAATCTTTATATACTTGGTATTTATCGGTATCTTTAATTTTAGCACATAGGTTCTCTCATCTACATTTTTTTGTGTAATCACATGCAAACCTCTATCTAAAAATAATACTTTCGGGTACCAGTGATCACTAAAACTTGTTCTTATTTTTATACTGCTAGCACCATTATTTTGTATCAGATAGTCTTCTATTGGCTTTGTCAATTTGACCGTTGTATCAACATCAATGATTTTTGCATTAAGTTTTGCATTATCGGAGTTTATCTTATATATCCAATAATTCTTTTTTTCTTTTATTATATCATCTACTATACAACCTCTTTTTTCTAGCTCTTTGGCAAATAATATAGGATTTACTAGATGTTCAGTCCTTAGATTTATAGACCAAGAAAATTTACCTTCACTCTTTTGGGCTTCGCTAGTCAAAAAATAGTTGTATCCTATAGCATCTAAAGACTCACTCACTACTTTCATAAAAATCAATGGGTTTTTATCTGTTATAAACTCTATATTTAGTGATATTGGTTTTTTATAAAACATTTTAAACAAACCATTTTCTTTAAGAATTTTAATCACCTTCAAGCTATCAACATTTCCATCAGATTTTCTATAAAATTCATCTTTATTTTTAAATAAAATCTTGATTAAATTCTCTTGTTTTATATACTGTTGTGCCGATAAATAATTTTGTATTTTATCATCTAAATTTGCAAACAAAAAGGATGTAAAAAATAGAAATATAAGAAATTTTTTTACCAAAGAGAGCCTTTGTTTAATTCCTTAAACTTATCTACAGAAATCTCAGATACATTACCATCTTTTATAAGGAACTTCAAGGGTCGCTCTGAGTTAAATTTTGTTAGTTTTCCTTTGAAATATAGATTAAAATCTCCATGTCCAGTTGTGATAAGCTGGTCTCTAGAAGCCTCTAGTGTAAAATTACCCTCGCCTAAGTATGATTTTCTTTGAAAATTATCCAAATATATTACTCCAATCCATAACTTGGCATTTGGAGATATAAAAGAATTTGTAGCATTATTTTCAGCTTTATTTATTGGAGTAACTTTACCTACTTTGTTTGTAGCCACAGTGCTATTTTCTTCATTTTTATTTTTTGTAACTATAGTTTCAGCAAGCTTGCTAATATTGATGTCTGAATTTTGAACATCACTTTGTTCACTACTATTTGTACTTACAGCAGCATTAAGAGATGCTTCATTTATCTTTAAGGTTTCTTTAGCTTCATTTACAACAGGGGTTTGCTCATAAGTAAAATTTGTATCATTTTTTAATAGTGGCGTTTCAAAAAAATCTAATCTTTGATTTAAAAAAATATATGCTCCATATAAAATCAATATCAGAACAAGAAGAGAGACAAAAGTTAATATAAATTTTGGAAATATCTTTGGCTTTTGGACGATAAATATCTTTGGCTTTCCTTCAGAATCTTCGATATTATCCCAATAACTATTGGCTTCTTCAACCCAATTACTAAGGTCAAGTTTGTATTCTCTAGAGATAATTTTTATAAAACCTATCGCTGTTGCTCTATTTAATTTTTTAAAATCTGAATCTATCATACTCTTCAAATTTTTTACTTCTATGTGCGTTGCTTTAGAAACTTCTTTAAGCCCTATTTCTTCAAGTACTTTAATATCATCCATTAAAAATCCTGTCACATAATATCGCCGTTGCGACACCAACATTTAAAGAGTCAAAATCTCTCGCCATATTTATAGATACAATCTTATCTAATCTATTTTTTATTTTATTTGGAATTCCTTCACCCTCGCTACCCATCATCAAAGCAATTTTTTTGTTAAATTTTACATTTTGAACAGGTGTTCCTTGCATATCGGCTCCATAAATCGTAAAATCTATCTGTTTTAATTCGTTAATAAAATCTAGCGTATTTGGTTGCAGCACCAAAGGCATCTCAAAAATAGCCCCACTACTTGTCCTTATAATTGCTTCTAAATTTATACTTTTTATCCCACTAATAATAATAGCATCCACACCAAAGGCATAAGCACTTCGTACAATTGCACCTATATTTCCGACATCTGTGATGCCTTGCAATATAAGTAAAAAGGAGTCTTTTTTTACCTTTGAAAATTCTGTAAAATCTATATCTTCAATTTCGGCGATAAACCCTTGATGATTTCCACCACGACTTAGGGCTTGTGCTTTTTTATTGTCCACTAAAATTACATCACTACAAGCTTTTTTAATTTTATAAAAAAGCTGTTGGTCACATTTTTTCGATAGCTGTACTTTTATCAGTTTTTCTGGATATTTCTTTAAAATATATAAAAACAGTTGTTTACCATAAATAATCATAGATTTATTGTATCTAAAATATCTTAAAAAGCACTATAGAGCACCTCTAAAATAAAAACTAACTCTCATAATTGCTTTCATAGCACTCTTTTATACTTTTACCTGTTAGCTTAGCCAATAGTTTTGCTTTTTGTTTTGGATGAATATCAAGTCCACTTATATCTTCCTTATTTATAGCAGCTCCAAACTCTTTAGTTTTAGGCTCCAAAACCAAAGTCCACTCACCTCTAGTATCTATACTTTCTAAAAAATATAGAAACTCTTTGCATGAGGCAAAAAATTTTTTTTCAAATTTTTTTGTTGCTTCTTTTATGGCAAAAAGTTTTCGATTTGGAGATACCTTTGCTAGCTCTTGTGATAATTTTAAGATTCTATGGGGTGACTCGTATAAAATCGTAGTAGTAGTAGAATCCACAACTTTACTTAGCTCGTTTTCTCTATCTTTTCCCTTATGTGGCAAAAAACCAAAAAAGTTAAATTCACTCAAATCAAAACCACTTGAGGCATAAGCCAAAAGAGCAGCATTTGCACCAGGAAGTACCTCGTAGGGCAAACTATTTTTTTGACAAAACTGCACCAACGATGCACCTGGGTCGCTGATACAAGGCATTCCTGCATCACTTAAAAAAGCTACATTTTTAGAAAAAATATCCATATCCAAAGAGGATAAAACTTTTTTGTCATTATGCGAATGAAAAGAGATAAATTGATTGATTTTAAATTTTATATTGTGTCTTAAGGAGAGTAGATTTAAAAGTTTTTTTGTAACTCTTGTATCTTCACATAAAAGAGTTTGCATTTCAGCTAAAAGCTTCAAACTTCTAACTGAAATGTCGTCTATATTTCCTATTGGAGTAGGAATCAGATAAACCAAATTTTTGGCACCATAATTTTAATAAATTACTTCATGTTGTATTTTTTCTTAAACTTTTCAACTCTTCCTGCGGCATCCACTATTTTTTCACTTCCTGTGAAAAATGGGTGACACTCGTTACAAATATCGATTCTCATTTCTGGTTTATTTGACATAGTTTCAAATTTATTTCCACATGCACAACTAACTGTACAAGCAACATATTCTGGATGAATATCTTTCTTCATTGTTATTTTCCTTGTATTTTATATTTAAGTTCCCCTAATATTAGTAAAATCAAACATCTCTAAGCCCTATAGATGCTTAAAACCAAGCAGTAGGCTTTTTGGGCCCACCGCTATATAGGGGGAGGGGAATTGTGATTATAGCACAAACATCCTTAAAAATTCAAGGCACAGAGTGTTAAAACTGCAGTTTCACTTCTTAATATCATAGGATTTTTTAATCCTATGATATTTTGTATATCTATAACTTTTCTCTCTTGTTCTGAAAAACCACCTTCACATCCCACTAGAAAAGAGTTAAATTTTTCTGAATCTTGTATGGAATTGCCACTAAAATCTAAAATTTTACTTTTTGGATATGTGGTTAAAAACTCTTTTAAACTATCTAATATCTCAATTTTCATTAAAGAACTTCTGCCACATTGTTGATTTGAATTAATTAAAATACGATTTATTCTTTTTAAATCTATTTTAAAATTCCTTTGTGAAAACTCACAATAAACAAAACTTATCTTAAAAACTCCAAGCTCATTTAAAAAAGGGAGTGTTCTCTCTACAATCTTAGGATCAATCATACACCAACCAACATGCAAAGGTTTTTTGGCTTCTATTTGTAAAACTTTAGCACTAGTGAGTTCTAATATCGCCTCTTTTTTATTTATGCCAATAATTTTATAATTATAAAGCATGTCATCATCAAAGTTTCTAAAAAATAAAATTTGTCCGCTTTTTACCCTTCTTACCTTAAAAATATGTGAAAATTCTCTAATATCAAGAATTAGAGTATCTCTGCTTGCTTCTTTATGATAAATAAATTGCATATTCTATTTTAAGCCATACACCAATGCCATAGTTATTAAAATAAAAAGTATGTCTATCATATGTTTTCTCTTAGAAAATCTTACAAATCTACTAATTCTTCTCTTGTCATCTCTTTTTAGAGATTTAAATTTTTTGTATCTTTTGATTGTTGTTAGAAAAATTACAAACCAAACAATTATCATAAATATAACAGAGTGATACAATTCAAATCTTACAACACTAAGCAGAATTATTCCTGTAAATATAACAGTTGCTAAAAATAGATAATATATTGGCAAAATAGTTTTTACTCTTTTTCTGAGTTTATCATAATCCAAGTCATAACTTATAAGAAAATAATTTACAGTAGCTAAAATCAAAACTATACCTACAAAAGCAGTATGAAATATCAGCGTTGTCTTAAATAACTCGTCCATCATCATCCTCCTGTTTCATAAAAAGCTCTTTGGGAAGTTTCATTTTCATTATCACTACTCCATCTATTTTTTTCTGGTTTATTGGCAAGTACCTCTTTTAAAACTTCAACTGCTCTTTGCACATCACCTTTTTGAACAGCCTCTTTTATACTCATTGCCTCATCAAAATATAGACAAGGGATAAGCATACCCTCAGCTGTCAATCTAATGCGATTGCAATCTTCACAAAAATCATGCTTATGCGGGTCTATGATACCAAATCTATATCCATCTTCTAATTCAAAGAGATGGGCAGGTGAAGACTCAACTCTACCGACTGATTTAAAGCTATATTTGGTTGCTATTATATCTTGCACCTCTTGTGCATTTAAACCTTGCAGTTTATCTTTAGCAAATCTGTTTTCCATATATTCAATATACCTAATACCCATATCTCTTGATTTTGCAAATTCTAGCAAATCGATTATTTCATTATCATTAATCCCTTTTAGCGGAACACTGTTTAATTTCACGCTAAGTCCTACTTTTTGTGCCTCATCTATACCCTCCATCACCTTTGCAAAAATATCTTTTTGAGCAATTTTTTGAGCAATTTCTGGTTTTAGAGTATCTAGTGATATGTTTAATCTTTTAAGTCCAGCATCTTTTAATTTTTGAGCTATTGGTTTCAAAAGATAACCATTTGTAGTCAATGCTAAATCCAAGTCACTACGATAATCACTAATCATCTTTACAAATTTATCTAAATCAGCTCTTAAAAGTGGTTCTCCTCCAGTAATTCTTATCTTATTTATACCCTCATCAATTCCTGCTTTTATAAATAGATATAAATCTTCGAAGCTAAGAAGGTTTTCTTTTGGAACCCAAGAAAATGGTTTCTCAGGCATACAGTATTGACATCTAAAATTACACCTTTCAGTCACAGAGACTCTTAGATAGCTAACTTTTCTGCCATGTCCATCTATCAACATTTAAAATCCTCGTAAAATAATTATTTTGGTATTATACACATATTGGCATAAATTGTTATAAATTAAAGGTAAATCTGATGAACTTGAAGATAATTAAACCGCTATGTAATACTATTAGTTTAGAGTTACAAAAAAAGTACTTAATTAGAAGATAATAAACTCATAGGTTTAAAAAACTCTATGACCGATGAGTCTTTTATGAATCCTACATTATAGGGGTGTTGCGACTTAAATAACTGATACTTTTTAATTGGAACAAATCTTTTTTCCATCTGTTTTGCTATATTGCCAAAAAGTATCAACGCTATATCTTTATTTTGCAATCTTGATAATAGCTCGTTCATAAAAACTCTAAACTGTTTTACATGTAGTGAAGTCTCTTTTTTATTTGTAAAAATCAAAGATGTATTTAAAAGTAGCACTCCATTTTTTTCAAAATTTGACTTTAACTGCATAATATCTGTGATAAAGCCATCTTTTTTTATTTTGCCTATTTGCTCTTTTGTTGTGCTATTTTTATCTAAATTTCCATTTGCGACCAAAAGCATTTTGATAAAGTTTCTTAAACTAGTTGCTCTATTTACACTCTTGCTAAGCCCTGATACGCAAAAGATATCACCAACCATTCCATCTATAAAAGCATATCCTATCGCACTTTTTTCTCGCGGATATGGGTCTTGCCCAAAAAGTATATATCTTGTTTTATCTAAAGGAAGTGTTGTAAAAGCATTTAAAAAATTGCTGAATGAGGGAAAATATCCACTATCTTTTTCCAAAAAATCTCGATAATTAGCATCTAGTTTACTATAGCACTCTTGTACTATCTCTTGCCAAGAGGGGTGAACTTTTATCATTTAAGGTTTGCTAGCTTAAGTATCAAGTCAACTTCACCAATTCCAATTCTCAAATCTTTGGCTATCATAGCTTCGCTTTTTCCATTTTTGTATTGATATATTATCTGCTTTTCATTTGATTCTGTGATATTTGGTGGTACATAATTTATCTCTTTTGTTCTGTTTTCCAAAGAGTCAATCCTATAAATCTGCTCTTCTTGGAAGTTTAACATCACAGCTTCAATTTCCCTTATAGAGTCCACCATAGGTAAAAGAGAATTTTGTACTTGAGATTTTATCTCTCTTTGAATTTCATCTTTAAATATTTTAATATCAAGTTTATCTTTCGAGGCTAGCTTATTGATACTCTTTGAGAGCGTATGGTTTTCTCTATTTAAATCCTCTATAACTCTCTCATAGATATTTAGTTTTTTTGACACTTCAGAATCTCTTAAAAATATCAAAAAAAATAGTATCACGACTAATAATCCAATCCCAATCAAACTTACTATTTCAATATTCATTCTAATTTCCTTTTATCGTCTTCGCCTCTCTTATCATCGCTCTCTCTCTTGCACTCATAAAAGAGCTCCACTCTTTTTCATCTTGGTCATGTATCAAAACAATCTTGGCAATATTTGTCCTAATGGCTGTGAAAAATATAGGAACTTCTCTTTTTGGAAAAAATGGCATTAAAATTCTTCCATAATATTTTGCATCTACTTCAAATCCATTTTCCTCAAGTCTAAAGTGATTAAACCCGACGGCGTCTATATTTCTTTCTTCTTTTAAATCTAAAAAAGTTGGTCGATCATCTTTGATATAAGCAGTCAAATCGTCTATTTTTCTATGTAATTCAACTATAAGTTTAAGCAAAACTTGGTCACTATCGCTAGTCTCTCCTCTAGCTTTTGCTAATTTTAACCATTGACCAACGCTATCCTCTTCGCTATTTGAAAGCCTATCATACTCTTTTTTATACACAGATTCGGCTTGCAATATCTTTTCAAATTTGATTTTTAAAGGTGCATTTACAAAACGAATATTTTCCATCTTTATATCCTATCGAGCCAAATGAATACGAAAAGCATTATACCCAAGTATCCATTGAGTGTAAAAAATGCTTTATCAATTTTCGTAAAATCATTCGCTACAATTTTATGTTCTTGATAGAGTATTATAGCAGATATTAAAATACCGATATATGCCAAAAACCCCAAATGTGCAAGATAGGCAAAAAATAGCCAAAATATGATAGTTTGAAAATGAAACAGTTTTGAGATAAAAAATGTAGCATCCTTGCCAAGTTTTGATGGAATTGAGAAGAGACTGTTTTGCCTGTCATACTCCATATCTTGTAAGGAGTATAGAAGATCAAATCCAGCCACCCAGTAGCTCACTCCTAAACACAACATGACTGACCAAATAGGTATATCGCCACCAATTGCTACTGCTCCTGCAATCGGAGCTAAACCCAAAGATAGCCCTAAAACCAAATGAGCTGTTTGTGAAAATCTTTTAAATATCGAGTATCCACCTAAAATAATCAAAATAGGAAATGAGAGGTAAAAAGCAAGTGAATTGATAAAATAAGCAACTACAACAAAGATTATGGCATTTAAAACGATAAATATTTTCAAGTTTGTTTCGCCAATTCTTCCATCAACACTTGGTCTATTTGCAGTTCGAGGATTAAATTTATCTATATCTTTGTCTGCATATCTGTTGAAACTCATAGCAAAATTTCTAGCACTTATAGCAGCCAATAACCCTAAAATAAATAATTTCCAACCAAACCACATGGTAGCATTCAACTCAAATGAGTAGACAACCATAGCGATAAATATAAAAGGCAAAGCAAATATAGAGTGCTTAAACATTATAAGATCTCCAATATCTTTCAAAGTACTAATAATTTTTTTCAACCAAAACCCTTAAAAACTAAATATTTAAAATTTTACTATAATTGAGATTAAAAGTGTTATAATTATTCAAAAAGACAAAAAGGTAAAAATGAAAATAACTGCACTTTTAGGAGCAACTGCTTCTGGCAAAACAGCTAAATCATTACAAATGGCATCTGAAGATGATGCTTATATACTCTCTTTGGATTCATTAAGCATCTATAAAGAGATAGACATAGCTTCAGCAAAACCTACCGTGCAAGAAAGAGGCGATATAAGACATTTTGGCATAGATGAGATATACCCTGATGAAAATTTTAATGTCTCTATTTTTTTTGATATATTTGAAAAAGCCAAAAAAGAGGCTCTAAAAGATAGTAAAAATTTGATAATAGTAGGTGGAACTGGTTTTTATCTCAAATCTCTCATGACAGGACTTAGCAAAAAACCAAAAATTTCGCTAGAAACAAAAAAAGAGGTAAAAGAAATCATAAAAAACTTAAATAGTGCATATGATATAGTTTTAAAAAATGACAAGGTATACTCACAAAAGATATCCAAAAATGACTCTTACAGAATAGAAAAATGGCTAGAGGTTTTTTTAGAAACAGGAGTGCCAACTACTCAATACTACATAAAAAATCAACAACCTCCCCTCATAGATAAGATAGATATCTTTGAGATTGTCATACCAAAAGAGATGCTTAGACAAAGAGTGATGCTAAGAACAAAGCAGATGATAAAACAAGGCTTAATAGATGAAGTGATTTATCTTGAGAAAACTTACACAAGAGCCCCAAATTCCATGAAAGCCATAGGAATAAAAGAGACGCTAGAGTTTTTAGACGGCTTAATAAGCAAGCAAGAATTGGAAACTAAAATCATAACAAACACAATGAAACTAGCCAAACGACAAAAAACTTTCAACAAAACACAATTTGATTTTAAAAAGGGTCAGGATCAATGGTGTTAAGTTAAGCCATATAAACCTAAATATCCCTATTTTTACACCCTAGAAAACAATCTTCTTCTTTCTTTTTTGATAATTTGCACTCCTGATTTCTTTTGTGTGTTCACTTTCTGCGGGAGATGGTCTTCTAAAGTGTCTATCAGGACAAATAGCAACTTTATTTGTTTTTAACAATTTATATATTTTTTCAAGTATTTGACCTACATCACCATTTTAGTCTCTCTAGGTAAGCATAAAGCCATAAAACTATGGGATATAAAAATGGATACTACGACTGTTTAGGTGGCGCATACAGATATTTTCAATTTCAAGATGAAAGCCAAGGCATGCCAAAGATCATAGACCAATCACATCCAATCTACAAACAAAGAAAAAAACCTTATAAGCTAAAAACAAATCTCTAATCAAACTTCAAAACTTTTGCACGGAGAGAATAATAACTTTGAAAAAATCTAAGATTTTTCGAGAATTGGGTATATTTGATTAAAAGCAAATCTCTACTCTTTATAATACAAAATTAATTATGTTTTAGGTATTATGTAAAAAACATAAAGGACTTAGAGATGAAAGAAAATCCTTTTTATTATGGTGGTGCTATCACCGATGAGCATTTTTGCAATAGAGTAGATGAGATAAAAGAGCTACAACAAGATATATACTCAGGACTCAATACTCTCATATATGCTCCAAGAAGATTTGGTAAAACATCGTTTGTTCTTAAAACTCTAAAAACACTTCCTAAACAAAAAGTAAAATACCTTTTTTTAGATCTTTTGTACATCTCTACAATCGATGAGTTTATAAACAGATATTTCAATGCCCTCGCTTCAAGTCTGGAAGAACCAACAGATAAGGTGGTAAAATTTTTCAAATCTATCATCAAAATTCGACCAAACATCAATGTCAATTTTGACTCTTCAGGCACTCCAAACTTCTCACTCTCTCTTAGTAATGAAGAGAAGATAAAGACACTGGAAGATGTACTAAACACTCCTTTAGAGTTTGCAAAAGATGGCACAAAGATAGTCATAGTCTTTGATAAGTTTCAAGAGATTATAAATCTTGATATTGAAGCCAAGATGAGAAGTGTCATACAGCACCATGCAAATAAAATATCCTATATATTTATGGGAAGTAAAAAAAGCCTACTTCATCAGATGTTTTTAGATAAAACAAGACCATTTTACAAGTCTGTAAAACATTTTCATATAAAAGAGATAAATCAAAATGAGTGGGCTATTTTTATAACAAAGAGGTTTAACACAACAGGCAAAACCATAGATACAAAACAGATAGATATGATCCTAAACATAACAAAAGGGTTTCCATACTACACTCAACAGTTTGCTTACGAGATATGGAGTCTGACTAATAAAACCGTAGATAAAAGGATATTTGAAAAAAGTTTACAAAATATCATATCAAGAGAAGAAGATCTTTTCTCTTTGGAGTGGGACAATCTAACCTCAAATCAAAAAAAAGCCATAAAAATCATCTTAAAAAAAGATGGTAAAAACATATATGATGAACAGCAACTTGCGATTTATCAGATAAAAACAGGTTCAATTCAAACAGCATTAAAAGGTTTACTCCAAAAAGACATAGTAGATAAAGTAAGTGAAAAACTTTACTTTCAAGACCCTCTTTTTGAGTATTGGTTGAGGCAAAAGGTTTAGATATATGGGTAATTCCAGCGACAGTATACCTAATTATCTATCTTAGCTTTTGGTCCAGGTTTTTTACTTTTATAGTCTACGCCAGTAGTCAATAAGATTTTATCATAAAATGCCTCATCTCCACAAGGTTTTCCTGTCTTTGTTTTCTCTCTTATAAACTTCTCTTCCGTGTTTTCTTGTAAAAATTTTCTATAATCTTTTATCTCATCTATAACATCATAGCTTGATAGCAGTCTGTCGTCTTTTACCAATCCTACTCTATATCTTGCACTTGAGTATTTATAATCCCAAGGATATCTGACCATGTTGGCTTTTATCGGGTTTTGTTCTACATATTTTAGTGCATTTAAAAAGTGATGCTCATCCAAAGGAGTAGAGTAAAATCTCTCTTGAAAAAGATGTCCTTTGACTTTTTGTTCAAAGTTTATCTTTCTTGTGTATAGTCTGTGAGCTTCACCGATGGCACGGCTCAAAGATTTTTTAGTTGATGGGATTGCTATGAGGTGGATATGATTTGTCATAAGAGTATAAGAGACTATTTTGAGGTCATAAAGCTTACACTGTTCGCATAAAATCTCTTTGTAATACTCATAATCAGCTTGTTTAAAAAAGATATTCATAGAGCGAACACCTCTTTGAGTTATGTGATGTGGTATATGTGGTAGTACTACTCTTTTTATTCTTGCCATAGCAAATGTTAGCGAAATTTAACTTAATTGATAACTAGGTATACTGTCCCTGGAACTTGTTATTGACAAAACACACTATGTGTGTTATAATGAAACTACTTTAAATAAAAAGGAAATAAAATGACAGCAACAACAAATAATAAAATTAGAACCAATGTATATCTTGATGCTGAGATAAAGAAAAAAGCCCAAGAAATTTTCAAACAATATAGTATCGGGCTAAGTGATGCTTTTAATATATTTTTATCACAAACGGTCATGGAAAGAGGTATCCCATTTGAAATCAAAATTCCTAATAAAGAGACAAAGCAAGTCATAAAAGATGCAAGAGAAGGTAAAAATATGACTAAAGTTCCGATAGATGCACTTAAAAAGAAAGTAAATGCTTGATATAGCTATACATAAAGTTTTTACAAAAGATATGCAAAAAGCAAAATTAAACTCTACAAATACTGCAAAACTTTTTATCTATATCTCTTTACTTTTAAATAATGAAAAATTGCCTGTCCAAGCAAAAGACCATGCACTTTTAGGAGATTATAATGATACGAGAGAATTTCACGCAAGTGGAGATTTAATTGTTATTTATAGGATAGAAAAAGATACTTTAGAGCTATTAAGATTAGGAACACATTCTCAACTATTTAAACTCTAAATAATAAAAAAGTTAAAAGTTTAACCCTGACCCCAATTCTTTCCAATTCTTTTTCTTTTACCAGCTTTTATATCACGAGCAAATTGCTCTACATCTATCTCTATGTTCATATGTGTCTCCTTGGGTATTTGTTATTTTACCTAATTTGACACAGATTTTTGAACGGTCTTTGGGTTATGCAAGAAGTCTATTGAATTGCCTCATTTTTTTCTAAATCTTGGGTTAATAAGGAATGAATACTTTTTTCAACTTTTCATTTAGAAAGTCAGCTCCTTATCACACTCTAGTAC
>CAZRAK010000012.1:0-36253 GCA_964598135.1 uncultured Campylobacterales bacterium | reverse complement strand
GGTGGACAAAAATCTTATAAAACTGAAGGAATAAGTTTAATCAGAAGTATGAATGTACATGATACTGGTTTTAGAAAAAAAGGATTAGCTTTTATAGATAATGAACAAGCAAAAAAACTTGATAATGTAACTATTCAGGAAAATGATGTACTATTAAATATTACTGGTGCTTCTGTCGCTCGTTGTTGTATTGTAGATAAAAACTATTTACCAGCTAGAGTAAATCAGCATGTATCCATACTGCGACTAAAAGATGAAATGCTTCCAAAATTTTTACATTACTATTTGATAAGCCCAGCCATAAAAACAGAGTTATTAAAAAGTTCATCAGGTGGTGCAACAAGAGAAGCAATAACAAAAGCTATGTTAGAAGAGTTTCAAGTTCCAGTAGTCTCTCTATCTCAGCAAGAAAAGATTGTAACCTACCTAGATAAGACCTCAAAAAAAATAGAAAAAATTAAATCAGTTCAAAAAGATAAAATGAAAAGTTTAGTAGCACTAAAAGCTTCCATTTTAGACCAAGCATTTAGAGGGCAATTGTAACAGGTATGAAAAAATCACACCCTGTTATGTGTAGTGTTTTGTTGGATAAAGGGGAGAAATGAGTTTAGTACTTTAGTATAAGTAAGATTAAATCCAGAAAAAAATATACTTTTTTCTGGAAAAAATAAAAAGGAATTATTTTAATGAAGCTCTATGATAAGGTATTTTACTTCATTTCTGGTCATGGTAGGGGGGATGGGCATTCTCTCCAAGTGATTTACTTGAGAAATTTACTAGATAAGAGATTGATAGCACTTTATAAGATTTAACAAAAAATAAAAAGATTAGAAGAGTAGCGAGGGGAATCTATGACTATCCTAAATATAGTGATTTTTAGAAAAAAAGCTTAGTCCAGATATAGAGCAAGTGGCTCGTGCATTTGTAAGAAAGTTTAACTAGCAAATAGAAGTTAGTGGTGAAAGTGCATTAAATATTTAAAGTTCTTGTAACTGCTCTTCAACAGCACTTTGTGCAAAAGATTTAGCTCTGAGTTTTCCCCAGTAGTCTTCATATATCTCTTTGATAATACGAAACTCCATACTATGATAAACGAGCATTCATATTTGACGAACGGTTACTATGACTTAAACAAGCTACCCCAACAGTATCTATATCAAACTTTTCGCTCTGAATACTGATAATAAAGTTTCTATTGTCATGAAAATGAAGTGGATAATTTTTCATGCATTATTTTTTTTCCAAATTCTACTCCTGGTTGATTATAGGTGTTTATGCCCATCATGGAGCCAACAGCAGAGGTTAATATTTCAAAATAGATAATTAATGCACCAATATCCTCTTCGTTTACGGAGTCAATTGTAATGATGTCGGTGCTAATATTTTTGTCTATCAAACTTTGCATTGTGGCATCACACTGAGCGTTTATCAAAGTAGCAAATTTTTTATTGTTCATAAAATCCGTTTTTTCTATGCCATATAAAGAGATACTAGGGACACTTAATTTATCTGCAAAATCTTTAATTTTGATAAAAGTTACACTTTTGTTTCTATGTCCATCGACAATTAGTTGTAAAAAAGAGTGTTGGTCAGTTGCACCTGTTAATCCAACAGGAGTAAGCCCCATATGGTTACCATTCTCATCGCTTTTACCTAACGATTCTGCCCATAGTTGTATGAACCATTTTGTGAAATCTTTTAAACCATCTGCGTAAGAAAAAAGAATATTTATAGGTATTTTGTGAGAGTTAGTGCTTAGATAAAAAGCTTTTTCTAAAAGATGTTTTTCTCTGCCATCAAAAAAGTTTGTCAGAAAATTATTAGCCCCTTTTAAGACTAAAGAGATATTGTATCCAGCCATCATTAATGGAGCTATACCGACTGCACTAAGAACTGAAAATCTTCCTCCTACATTGGATGGAATGTTAAATTCTGTTATTTTATGGTGCTTAGCAAAGGTGGAAAGCGCAGAATTTTTATCAGTTATAACAAATATTTGCTTAGTATCATCACTATTAAAATCTAGTTTACAGTGTTTTATAAGAGTTTTAAATATAGAAATAGTCTCTATTGTTAGCCCTGATTTTGATATAACAAAAAATAGAGCTTCCTCTTTTTTTATCTTATTTAAAGTTGTATTTATACCAATAGGGTCTGAATTTTCAAAGTATAGTATCTCTTTAGTGTTTTTACTATAGGGTCGCAAGAGAGTATCGATAGCCTTTATTCCTAGGCTTGAACCGCCTACGCCCATGATTACGATTTGTGAATATTTTTCTAAGTCCAGATTTTCTATTTCTTTGATAATGCTAAGTGAATTTTGAGGTAAATTATAGTATCCGATTTTATGGCTTTGCATCTCTTCTTGTAGTTTTTTCAAAGTGGTGGTTATAGTTGTTTGTGCTTTTTGTGTATTACTTAGGGAAAAGCTTCTGTCAAATTTTATCATCTTTTACGCCTTATAGTTACTTTTTGGCTTTTAGCAGAGAGACAAAGAGGGATTTGTTCCCTCCTTAGTTATAGATTATTTTCTTTTTTGTACTCCATAATCATAGTGTATGCTTCGTCTTTAAGTTTTAATTTCTCTTTTTTAAGAGTATCAAGTTCACTATCACTTACAAACTCTTTACCATTATCAATCGCTTCAATCTTTTTGTCAAGTTCATTATGTCTTTCAAAGATTTTGGCAAAGTGTGCATTTTTAGTTTTGATTTTAGAAATGATATCTCTATATTCGTGTAACATTTTTTCTCCTGTTTAAATTTTTGCTATACTACATCCGCATTTTAGCAAACAAATACTTTAAGTTCTATAATCTGCATTTATTTTGACATACTCATAACTTAAATCACATCCGTATGCAGTATATGAAGAGTTACCGATACCAAGTTTGCATGTGATTTTGTATGAATCTTTTTTCATCACTTTATATGCTTTTTGTTCCGTTAATTCATCTAAAATTGGATGTTCTTTTGAGTAAATCAATATGTTATCATAGTAAATTTCAAGTTTTTCTTCATCACAAGTGATGTTCGCAGCTCCTATGGTCGAAGCAATTCTTCCCCAGTTTGGATCTTCACCAAAAATTGCAGTTTTTACAAGAAGAGAGTTACTAAGTGCAGTTGCAGCTCTTTTTGCTTCAACCTTGTTTTTAGCTCCATTTACTTCAAAAGCTACTATTTTGTTTGAACCCTCACCATCTTTGAGTATCAAAAGACTTAAGTTTTTAGTGATAAATTTTAAAGCTTCATTAAAAGCTGTTTTATCATAAGAATTTTCACGCCTGTTTGTCAACAACATAACAGTATCGTTTGTAGATGTATCGCCATCAACACTTATGGCATTAAAGGAGTTTTCGATACTCTGTTTTAAGAGTTCATCCATATCATTTTTTGGTATATTTGCATCTGTAAGTATAAAGCACAACATTGTTGCCATAGCAGGGTTTATCATTCCAGCTCCCTTGCAAATTCCTGCTATATGAAAAAAGCTTCCATCATCTAATTCTACTTTAAGACATATCTCTTTTTTAAAACTATCAGTCGTCATGATGGCTTGTGCACAGGAGTCTGAATCTTTAGAGTTTAAATCAAATTTATTAACCGCTTCTACTATTTTTTGTCTATCTAATGGATACCCTATAACTCCAGTTGAGCTCATGATAGGATTTATCATATTTGGAATTTTTATGTTTTTAAATATAAAATCAATATCATCAATTCCGCTTTGTCCCGTAATTGCATTTGCATTTTTAGAGTTCATCAAGATGAAATTTGTCTGAAAGCCTTCAGGATATTTTTTAAAGTGTTTTATGGGTGCTGCTTGAAATTTATTTGTAGTAAAAACAGCAGATATATCACAAGGTTTATCGCTTTTGATAAAAGCAACATCCTTTTTACCATCTTTTTTAAATCCAGCACTTATACCGCCACAATTGAATCCTTTGACATTATTTATGCCATTTTTTAACGAAATTAGATTAAACATATTTTAACTCTTCAGGTTTGTATTTACTTCTTATTATGATTTTTGTCTCTTTTATGCCTTCGCCTGTGCCTATAACTAAAAGTTGTGATTTACCACTTATTAGGGTCTCTCCTTTAGGCATAGGTGTAAACTTCCCATTTGTATCTTTGATGCCAATAATACTCACATTTGTTATCTCTCTTATATGTGCCTCTTTTATCTTTTTAAACCTAAGCCAAGAATTTTGCGGTACTGTAATCTCTTCCATATCTAGTGGTATATCTCGTCTGTAGAGTATGTTTTCAAGCATATTTTCCATATCAGGTCGAACGCTCATGGCGCTTATCCTTTGAGCCATTAATTTTGTAGCAGATACAACACTATTTGCACCTAGCTTTTTTAGTTTTTCCATGTCACCTTGGTTATTTGCATGAGACATTATAAAGTAAGGAATTTTCAACCCAATCTCTTTTTCAAAAAGTCTAGTTGTTGCAATTTGTGCTATATTATCTGCTAAATTTTCACTTAGCGTTATAAGTCCTTTTGCACTTGAAAGTCCAGACTTAAGTAGAGCGGTTTCAGTATGTGGCTCTTCTTGGACAAAATGTACATATCTATTTTCTTGAGCAATCTGTGCTAAGTCTTTATTTGGGGCAACAACAACAAAGGGAATATGATTTTCTCTAAATTGTTTAGTCAACTCTTTTGTATATTCATTGTGATAACAAATAACATAATGATTTTTTAATCTAGCAATTTTATACAACATTTGACGCTCCTTGAGTATTCTTACAAAATCCCCTTTATTTAACACTTCTACCAAGATACCAATAGAAAATGAAAAGACTCCAAATCCCAGTATGATTAGAGTTATAGTGAAGATTCGACCACCTTTTGATATGGGTGCAATTTCACCAAAACCAACGGTAGTAAAGGTGATGCCAGCTTGGTATATCGCATCATCTAAAGAGAAATCATCAATTATAATATACCCCAAAGCTCCAATCATTATCATAAGAACTGTTAAGATAAGTGGGAGCCTAAAGGGTTTTAACTGTTGATATAGTTCTGTATTTAAGTTTATAGCGGGGATTTTTCTATCACTCCAATGTAAAAGCTTTTTAATTTTTTGAAGTAAAGACACTTAAGTCACTTTAAATCCCCGATTTTGGGGTATGGTTAAGCGTTTTTCTTCATTGTACGAAGTGTTGAAGCAGCAACTTTTATCTTTCTAGTTGTGCCATCTTCTAAAGTAACCCTTACTGTTCTTAGATTTGGTAAAAATCTTCTTTTTGTTTTATTATGAGCATGACTGACATTGTTTCCAACCATCGGTCCCTTTCCTGTTATTGCGCATCTTTTTGCCATTTTGAATTCCTTGGATTTTTATTAAGTCTGACATTATACCAAAATTTTATAAAGGTTTTATGAAATTAAAGATAAAATCTACGAATTCTATGGCAAGGAGATATTTTTAATGCTTACAAACTCTACTATACACAAGTATATAAGCACAATTCCGCCAGTTCCAAAAGTTATAAAATCTTGTTTGGCATACCTTGATGCATCAGACATGGTACAAGCCGCAAATGTTGCTAGCAAAGACAAAGTATTTGTTTTATATCTTTCGTCGATTGTAAATAAACCAATATTTGGTTTTAGGGATGAAATTAAAAATATAAATCAAATATTTGGGGTATTAGGATTAAGTCGTGCTAGGCAAATAGTGCATGGATATTATCTTCTTTTGATACTCCCAAAAAAATGGGAAGTATTTAATTTTTCAAATAGAAAGTTTCAAGATTTACAGTCAAATTTAATAGTAAATTGGAATAAAATATTAGATTTTTTAAATATCAATGATAAAGATTCTCGTCAATTTATATCCTTGATTCCTGCTTCTTTAATAGTTTGTGAAATGCTGTTTCGAGATATACAAGAAACTATACAGTTGCTTAGAAGTTCAAAACAGGTAAGTTTTGATGAATTGCTTTACAAAATGAGTGATAATACCCTATTTGATGTTACAGTAAAAATTGCCAGAAAGTGGGAATTTAATGAAAATATACAGAGTTTGATATCTCAAATTTCATCAAAAAATTTAACACAAGAGATGGATACTTTTAGAGTTATAACATTTTTAAGGCTACTCTTAAGTTACGAAATGAGCAAGCCTTATATGATTGAAAGTGGATTAAATGATTTTTTTAATTTTCCGCTAGATTTTAATGAAAAAGATATCACCGATTTTTACACATTGATTGAAAGCTAAATATATATGCGACCTATAATAAAAAATTCTGTAGCTATTTTTTATCCAAATGGATTTATTGATGGAGAGAATGCATTATCTATCATAACAGGTATTGATGAAACAGAGATACTTTCCAAAAAACCTGAGGCTATTTTTATATCTTTGAAAAAAGTTATATTTTTTAATAAAAAAGGCATGTCTTATTTAGCAGATCGTATGAGTTTTCTAAAAAATGAGTGCGCTGCATTTGTAGGTTTTTGTGATTATGATAGTAAAAAATTTAATTCAATTTTAAATCTTTTCTCTTATGATATATCTTTTTCACTCATACAAACTGAGGTTATGCTTTTTTTATTTTGTGGTGCTAAGAAAGTTGAAAAAAAAGAGATTATTATCTATTCAAAAGATGCTGCTCAGAAAAATCAACTTGCTATGGCTTTGATAGAGAGAAAACATGAGGTTGTTATAGCTAAAGATAAAGAAGATTTTTTAACAAAAAGAGAGAAATTTGACAATATTGTAGAAAATTCCTATATAGGAAGCATAGAAAAAAAAGTATCTGTTTTTATTAAAAACAATATAATTGTATATGCACTAAAAGGTTTTATAGACTCTGATTTTGCTAATAGTTTTGATATGAGATATCATAAAAATGCTATCAAAGTTGGATTTAGGATATTTTGCTTTGATGCACAAAATGTCTCTTCAGTAAATATTCATGGAGCTAATTTTTTAGCAAAACTATCTATTGATGGTGCAGAATATGGTGTTAGCATAGCAATATGCGGCTTAAAAGCAGGAAAGATTACTACAATTTTGATGAATGATATGGAAGATTCTGGAATTATGCTTTATGAAAATCTAAAGAGTTTTTTTGAAGATGAATCAAATGTAAATCAAGCAAATCTAGAAGTTTTGAAAAATGCAAAAAAAGTAAATATAAATAAAAAAATTATCTCTATCTTACCTGAAATTATAGACTCAACAGTACATACTGTAGAGGTGCTTTCAGATGAGCAGATAAAGAAAGAAAGTGTCAAAATAAGGACATTTGATGAAATTAAGAAAACAGATTATTTAGCTTCTATTATGGGAATATATGGAGATATAAACTGTATCTCTATACTAATTATGGAAACACAAATCGCAAAAAAAGTATGTAGAATTTTGATGCCCAAGGAATACTCACTTGAAGATTTAAGTGATGCATATAGTGAGTTTTCAAATGTAATAGGTGGAAAAGTTATGCAAAAATTAAAAAGTAGACATATAAATGTCGAGATAACGATGCCTAGAATTTTTGATAAGATATCAGAAGTTATAAAACTAGAAAAAGGACATACTGGTGTTCAAGCAAATTTTAAGATAGAGAATCAAGATATGATTCTATTTCTATCAAAATAAAAGGACAGTAAAATGAAACTACAGAAGTTGCTACTTCGTGCTTCAGTCGCGAGGAATTTAGCAGGAGCTTTGCTTCTACTAAAGGGGACAATAAAATGAAATATTACAGAGCTTTAGCTCGTGCTTCAGTCGCGAGGAATTTAGCAGGAGCTTTGCTTCTACTAAAGGGGACAATAAAATGAAAATCGCTCCGAGTATATTATCAGCAGATTTTGGAAAGTTAAATGAAGAGATTAGAGCAATTTGTGATGGCGGGTGTGATTATATACATATAGATGTTATGGATGGGCATTTTGTTCCAAATCTCACTATCGGACCAGTTGTTGTGAGCGCAGTTGCAAAAGTTGCAACCAAACCCCTCGATGTACATCTTATGGTTGAGAATAATACTTTTTTTGTAGAACTTTTTGCCCCATTAAAACCAGAGTTTATCTCATTTCATATAGAATCAGAATCCCATCCTCACCGGCTCATACAAAAGATAAAAAGTTATGGTATAAAACCAGCAATTGTGCTAAATCCTCACACTCCACCTGAAATGATAGAGTATCTTTTAGAAGATTTAGAGATGGTTTTGCTTATGAGTGTAAATCCTGGATTTGGTGGGCAAAAATTTATACCCTCAGTCATAGAAAAAGCAAGAAAATTAAAAAGCATGATAAACGCAAGAGGATTAAAAACACTTATTGAAGTTGATGGTGGAGTAAATAATAAAAATATAAAAGATTTGAAAAATGCGGGAGTGGATATGGTAGTGGCTGGAAATTATGTCTTTAGTAATTTATCATACAAAGATGCGATAAGTAGTCTAAAGTAGTGAGTGTAAAAGTAAAAATTTGTGGCATCACAAACCTTGAAGATGCCTTGAGTGCAGTAGAGTTTGGTGCAGATGCTTTAGGCTTTGTTTTTTATGAAAAATCCCCAAGATATATAGAACCAACAGATGCAAAAAAAATAGTAGATAAACTTCCCCCTTTTATAGAAAAAGTTGGACTTTTTGTAAATACTTCTGCTTTAAACATCAATTCAATTTGCAAAAAATCGGGCATGACATTGGCTCAAATTCATTTTGATGGAGATGAAGAGTTATATGCGAATTTGGATTTACCCTATATGAAAGTTATCAGAGCAACCTGTGCTTTAGATTTGCAAAAACATAGTGATATATACAGGATGATAGATGCTTTTACAGAAGGCTTTGGTGGTTTTGGCAAAAGAGTAGAGACCTCTTGGTTTAAAGGAGTTGACTGCTCTCACATAATCTTAGCGGGTGGATTGAGTAGTGAAAATCTTGATGAGGTCAAAAAATTTAATTTTTATGGATTTGATGTGAGTAGTGGAGTAGAGAAGAAAAAAGGTATAAAAGATAGACAAAAGATAAAAGTATTTATCAATAAGGCTAAAAGTTGAAATATTTTGATACGCTAGTAGAAAAAATCAAACAAAATAAAATAACAAAAGAGTTTTTTTTCGATGAATTAAAAGAGATAAAAGCACTCGAAGATATAGATGTTGAAGATATTGAAAATCTGAAATTGCTAGGATTACCATTGAGGGCAGATGATACTAATTTTGCTTTGGAAACTTCAACAACAGATATAAAAAATCAAAAATTTTGCATAGTCGATATTGAAGCAAATGGGAGTAAACCAAATGAGTTTCAAATCATAGAAATTGGTGCTGTAATGATTCAAAATGGTGTAGAAATAGATAGATTTGAGACATTTGTTTATACTGATTTACTGCCAGAATCTATCACAATATTAACAGGAATATTACTTAAGGATTTAAAAGATGCTCCACCGCTTAACTTTGTTTTAGAGAAGTTTAGGCTGTTTCTAGGAGATGCTGTTTTTATCGCTCATAATGTAAATTTTGATTATAATTTTATCTCAGCATCTCTGCAAAAAGCGGGTTTTGGACCACTTCTTAATCGTAAACTTTGCACAATTGAGCTTTCAAAAAAATGTTTTGTAGCACAAAGATATGGACTTGGGTTTTTGATGGAGTTTTTTGATATATCTTTTGGTGAACAACATAGAGCTTTGGTTGATGCAAGGATGGCAGATTATGTTTTTAAGCAATGCCTCTCTTGTTTACCAAATACAATAAGCACAACAGAAGAGTTGATAGAGTTTTCTCGTCCACCAAAAAAGAAAAAAAGAAAGAAAAAAATTACCGTTTAGGTTTTGCAAATTTTTGTTTTAATTCATCCGAAAATGTAGAGATATCATAGTTGTAAGCTCTATACATTTTAAAAACTTTTGCACAATATGGAAGATTTATCGCCATACCTCTTTTAACTCCTTCAGCCGCTAAATATACATTTACATCATCTTTTATGTGTGCTTCGCTAAGATAACAACCAGCTGGAATATTTCCTCTCTTATAAGCATATGCTAAAAGTTTGATAGCTTTTTTTATATTGACTTTGGTTCCTTTTCCATGCAAATATATCCTACCAAGCATATAGTAGCTATGTGTGGTTTCATTATGTCTGATAGATTTTTCAAATGAAGCCTTAGCCTGTCTAAAATTGCCTTTTTTGAAAGCAATTACTCCATCCCTAAAATTATTTGCATTTAGTGCAAGTAAAGATACGATAAAAAAAAGTATAAAATGTTTAAGCAATGTATCCCCTCTGTTTTTAAGAGAATTATACCATATTTTATAAGTATTTGTTTTTATACTCTATATAATTTTTTGCAGATTGGTATAAAGAATTAACTTCATTATCACTTAATTCTCTTATGAGTTTAGCAGGAGTTCCCATAATAAGTGAGCGAGGTGGAAAGATTTTGTTTTTTGTTATAAGTGAACCAGCTCCTACTATAGACTCTTGCCCAATTATTGCACCATCAAGTATAGTCGAGCTCATACCAATCAAACAGGCATCTCCTACGATACAGCCGTGAAGCATAACTTTGTGTCCTATAGTTACATTATCACCTATATATGTTGGATGTCCATCACTTTTATCTTCTTTGGTGTAGTGGTCAACATGAATCATGCTTAAATCTTGTATATTTGTATTTTTGCCGATATGGATAGAGTTAATATCTCCTCTTATAACACAACCAAACCAGACAGAACTATCAGCTCCTAATAAAACATCGCCGATGATATCAGCACTACTTGCTATAAAAACATCTTTTTCTATTTTTGGATATATATCAAGATAAGGCGTAATCATTTAGCTCTCCTTGAAAAGTTTTTTGGCCAATCTTTCGGCTTTATTTGTATCTGTATCTTTTCTTAGCGTATTAAATATTTTATTGATATAGTCACCAAGAATCTTTTGACTATTGATAGTTTTTTGTCCACTTACTTCCACTTTTTTATAACTCTTGTCATTTTGTAATTCCCAAGCAAGATAGTTATCATTTAATTGAAGTTGTAGTATCTCCAAAAGTTTCTCTTGTAAAGGCTTATCGATGATAGGTGTCATAAGTTCTAGTCTTCGTTCAAGATTTCTAGGCATCCAATCAGCACTAGAGATAAACATGCAAGGTGTAGAGTTTTTAAAGTAGAAAATTCTAGCATGTTCTAAGTATCTGCCTACGATAGAGACAACTCTTATGTTTTCACTTACACTTTTAACTCTAGGCTTCAAACAACAAATTCCTCTTATAATTAAATCTATTTTTACTCCATTTATAGAGGCATTGTACAGTGCTTTTATGATATCAGAATCGACCAAAGAGTTCATTTTGGCGATGATTTTCCCCTCTTCACCTTTTGTGGTTTCGTTGTTTATCATAGATAACAATTTTGGTTTTATTTGAGTCGGTGACATGCTTAGCGTCTCTAGCTTCTGACTTTTTGAAAAACCTGAGAGTATATGGAAAAAAGAGGTTGTATCTTTGGCAAATTCATCTTTACAGGTAAAATAACTAACATCAGTATATATTTTAGCAGTTGCACCATTGTAGTTTCCAGTTCCTATGTGCATATAAAATTTTAATACCCCATCCTCTTGGCGTATAATTTGTGCTACTTTTGCATGAACTTTAAATCCAGTAATACCATATATCACATGAGCCCCAGCTTGCTCTAATGCTCTTGCCCAATGCAGATTATTTTCTTCATCAAATCTAGCTTTAAGTTCCACCATAACTGTGACTTGCTTGCCATCATTTGCTGCATCTATCAAGGCTTGTATGATTTGAGAATTTTTTTCAACTCTATATAGTGTAGCACGAATTGATATAACTTTTGGATCCTTTGCTGATTCTTTTATAAGCCTTGTTAAAGATTCAAAACTCTCATAAGGGTGATAGAGTAGAATATCTTGTTTTTTCATAGTCTTAAAGATAGATTCATTTTTATTAAGGGGTGGTAATACTTTTGGATTATATGGAGGCAATGTAAGGTTTGAGAAATTTTTATTTCCAACTATTTCCCAAAGAGCACCAAGATTTAGTGGTAAATTGTAGCTATAGATATCTTTTGCAAATATTTTCATATGAGAATTTAAAAACTCTAGTATGTCAGGGTCGCAGTTTTCTTGGATATCAAGTCTAACAAAAGCACCTTTTCTTCGTAGTTTTAAGCCTTGTTCCATGATAAGCATAAAATCATCTGCCTCTTCCTCTTCTATAACTATGTCCGCATTTCTAGTTACTCTAAAAGCAGCACTTGAGATGAGTTTATACCCAGGAAATATATCTTCTACATGCTCGTGCACTATCGATTCTATTGGAACATAGTGATTATCACTCACTTGAAAAAATCTAGGTAAAACTCTTGTAATTCTTATCATTCCATATTTAAATTTTTTACTGTCAACTTCATCACTTAACTTTATAGCCAAAGAGAAACTTAGATTATTTAGATGAGGAAAAGGGTGTGTTGCATTTACTGCGATTGGTATGATGACTGGCAAGATATTTGAAAAGAAAAATTCATCTGCTTTTTCTCTTAATTCATAATCTAAATCTTCATAGTTTTTTATGTATAGATTTTCAGTTTCTAGTTTTTTCTCAATTTCCCAATAAGTATCTTGGAGCACATTTTTTTCACGCATGAGATACTCTCTAATTTCTCGCAATTGATCTAGTGGGGTCATTTTATCTGTGCCTGTAACTATCACACCAGCATTAAAAAGTTGTTTCAAGCCAGCTACTCTTATCATATAAAATTCATCTAAATTAGTGGCGTATATAGCCAAAAATTTCATTCTTTCCAAAAGAGGAAGTTCACTTTTCTTTGCTTGTTCTAGCACTCTAGTATTAAATTTTAGCCAAGAGAGTTCTCTATTTATAAAATAATTTGGTTCTCCTAGATTTGCCATGCCTGTTTCCTTAGATTTTTCAAATAAAATGTCTTGTGAGACCTCATATTATAGCAAAAAAAATTAAAGTTTTCTAAGCTTGACTATCTCATCTCTTAATTTTGCAGCTTTTTCAAACTCTAAATCTTTTGCAGCTTGGTGCATTTTTAGACTCATCTCTTTGATGATTTGCTTTTTTTGACTAGGTGGAATTTTATCTTTTTTATTGAAGATTTCACTCATATCTTCTACCTTTAGATTTTCATCTAGTTTTCTTGTTGTTGAGGTGGGAGTGATATTGTGCAACTTATTATACTTTTCTTGTAACTCTCTTCTTTTTATGGTTATTTTTATCGCTTTTTCCATAGAGTTTGTAATTCTTTTAGCAAACATTATGACTCTGCCATTTGTATTTCTTGCAGCTCGCCCCATAGTTTGCATCAAGCTAGTCTCACTTCTTAAAAACCCCTCTTTGTCGGCGTCCAATATGGCAACAAGCGAAACTTCAGGCAAATCAAGCCCTTCTCGAAGTAGGTTTATACCAACGAGTACATCAAATTCTCCAAGCCTTAGAGACCTTATTATCTGATTTCTCTCAATCGCATCAATATCGGAGTGCATATATTTAACTTTCAATCCTAGTTCGCTATAGTATCTACTTAACTCTTCTGCCATCTTTTTTGTCAGTACAGTTACTAAAACTCTTTCATCTTTTTTTATCACCTCTTTTATGAGATCATGTAATTTTTCGACTTGATTATCACTATCTAAGATTTCCACTTCTGGGTCGAGCAGTCCTGTTGGTCTTATGATTTGTTCAGCTACATTTTTGCCACTAAGTTCAAGTTCAAGCTCTTTTGGAGTGGCGGATGCAAAGAGAAAATAGGGAGCTTTGTTTATATATTCATCAAACATCAAAGGACGATTATCTAGGGCACTTGGAAGCCTAAAACCATACTCTACCAAAACCTCTTTTCTGCTACGATCGCCTGCATACATTCCACGAAATTGTGATAAACTTACATGTGACTCATCTACTATAACAAGATACTCTTTGCCTATAGATTCAAAATAATCAAAAAGTGAAAATGGAGTCTCTCCTTTTTCTTTGCCTGTTAGATATCTGGCATAATTTTCAACACCCTTACAAGCTCCTGTTGCTTGAAGCATCTCTAAATCAAACTCAACCCTGCTTTTTAATCTTT
Organism: uncultured Campylobacterales bacterium; assembly: GCA_964598135.1. Taxonomy (GTDB): domain Bacteria; phylum Campylobacterota; class Campylobacteria; order Campylobacterales; family Sulfurospirillaceae; genus JAADIZ01. The sequence goes on along the minus strand of CAZRAK010000012.1, from coordinate 22,152 downwards.
GATACTCTACAACTCTATTTTCATTTTTGAAGAATTTTAATCTTTCACCTAGTTCATCTTCTATCATTTTGATAGCATTTTGAAGACGATTTTGTCCGACAATAAACTGACTAGCAGCATAAATAACAACTTTTGAAACATCTTTTATCTTTTTGTTTGTTAAAACTTCAAAATAGTATATACTCTCTATCTCATCACCAAAAAATTCTATTCTTACAGCTTCATCCTCGCTATAAGCTGGATGTATATCTAAGACATCGCCATTTACTCTAAAGCATCCTCTATCAAAAAAATCATCATTTCTTTTATAGCCCATATCTACAAGTTGAAGCAGTAGCTTTTTTTGGTTTATCTCTTGTGTGATTTCAAGGGCTTGTACCATGCTTTTGTATTCATCAGGGTCACCCAAACCATAATTTGCTGAAACGGAAGCTACGCAAATGACATCATTAAAACTAAGCAAACTAGCTGTTGCACTAAGCCTAAGCCTTTCAAGTTCTTCATTTATGGAGCTATCTTTTTCGATAAACAAGTCCGTTCTAGGCAGATAAGCTTCAGGTTGATAGTAATCATAATAACTTATAAAATACTCTACATGATTTTTTGGAAAAAATCCTCTAAATTCACTATAAAGTTGAGCTGCAAGGGTTTTATTGTGAGTCATGATAAGAGTTGGCATCTGTAGCTCTTGTATGATATTTGCCATAGTAAAAGTTTTGCCACTTCCTGTAACACCCACTAAAGTTTGATATCTACTACCTTGTTTTAGAGAGTTGACAAGTTTTTTGATAGCTTCTGGTTGATCACCTGTTGGAGAAAAAGTGCTATTTAATTGAAATTTTGTCATATTTTTTGCTTTTTTTTGTTACAATTATAGCAAAATTAATTTATAGATTAGGAAATGCCATGTTTAGTGAAGAAGTTTCAGTTAATAAGCTAGTAGAAAAAATAGATGATTTATTGGGTAGATTTGAAAATTTAAAGTTACAAAATGATACACTTAGACAAGAAGTGATGACCTTAAAAGCTCAAAATGAAGCCAAAGATATACAAATCACAAAGCTACAAGATGAATTGACAGATAAAAATATAGAATCTGAAGATATACTTGGAAAGATAGAGGAAGTGCTCAGAAGATGAGCAAACTATCACTTCAAGTAGGCACAAAAGACTTCGATATAAACTTAGAGGGGGATTTTTATGATTTTTTTATTGAAGATTTTAGTGAAGTGTTTAAAGATAAAAAAAATATAGAGATAAAAGAGTTGTTAAGAGCATATGTTCAAAAAAGCTATGATGAGTATAAAAATAGGCTAGAGATTAAAAAGGTGTTTGAAAGAATCGATGAAGTATAATACCTGCAATATAAATTTAGCTTAAAAGAAGTCTTTAAGCAAATATTCAACCAATTTTGACTAAAATCAAAAGATAGGTTGATAAGTGTATCAATCAAATTTAAAAAAAGGAGTAAACCATGAAAAAAGGTTTTACTATGATCGAATTAATTTTCGTAATTGTTATTATAGGTATTTTGGCGGCAGTTGCCATTCCAAAATTAGCAGCAACAAGAGATGATGCAAAGATAGCAACAGCATCTAGTGAGATAGCAACAGCAGTGAGCGATATAGGTACATACTATACAGCACAAGGCAAGTTTGGGACGGTAGGTGAGATGACAAATGTAAAATTTGTTACAACTCAAGATGGTACAACTGATGCGAAAGATGTTGATATGAATACTACTGTTTATTATAATGACCCTACTAATAAAAGTTGTCTCTCTTTTACAACAACTACAACAGATGGAAATCTAACTGTTACCTCAGAGAGCAATGCTACATCAATTTGTTCTGGTTTAAACAAATCAGTAAAACGCTTGGAAACAACAACCCAATTTGGCGGTTCTTCAGTTAATTTTAACAACTAAATAATTTAAGATTACACACAAGATTTTTTTCTTGTGTGTAACTCTGTCTAGGATTGCTTTGAAAAATCTATCAAATAAACTCGCTTTTACTATGATTGAGCTCATTTTCGTCATAGTTGTTATAGGTATCTTGTCAGCCGTTGCCATACCTCGTCTTATGGTTACTCGTGATGACGCAGTACTTGTTAAGGGCAAAAGTCAAGTAGCTGCTATAAGAAGCGGTATAGTTATGCAAAAATCAAAAAATCTTCTTCAAGGTGATCGTCAAATAAATAGCTACTATCCTGATACACTAGATAATGCTAGTAATGCAGAGGGGCAAACATTGTTTTGGTTTAATGATGGGAATAGTTCAAATATACTAGAAAATCCGATTTATTCTAAAAATTCAGATGGACATTGGATGGAAACAAATAGCACAACATATGTTTTGCATCTAAATAGTGGAAATGTTACTTTTACTTATAAGCCAACTACTGGTTCATTTGATTGTCATGATTTGACTACGCCTAGTAATACAACTAAAAACTGTAAAGACTTAACAGAGTAATTTGAAATCTTACTATTTAATCTCTCTTTTAAATTCTCCCCTTTGTGCTTTAACCTATACAAGTGAGTATGAACTAAAATCTGGAAATATAGTTGAAATTACTTTAAATTCTAAACAGATATTTGGTGTTGTGATTTCAAAAACTTCTAAGCCCATTTTTAATTGCGAAGAGGTTTTGAGTGTAAAAGATGAATTTTATGAACAAAATACCCTCTCTTTGGCTAAATTTATCAGTGATTATTATGTCTGCTCCTTAGGTGATGCCCTGAAGCTTTTTATCCCATCACTTAAAAATGCCTTGCATATAGAACATAGCATAGATACAGGTATAGTGCTCTCAAAAGAGCAGACAAAAGCTTATGAATTTATACAAAATCACAACAAATCTTTACTTTTTGGGGATACAGGAAGTGGTAAAACAGAGATATATATAAAGTGCATACAAGAGTGTATAAACAGTGGTAAAAATGCTATATTTTTGTTGCCTGAAATCGGGCTTACTCCGCAGATGAAAAAGAGAGTTGTAAAATCTTTTGGCGATAAAGTTGCTATTTGGCACTCAAAAGTAACTAAAAAAAGAAAAGCCCAAATCATCAAAGATATATGTGAGGGGAAAATATCTCTTATAGCTGGAACTAGATCGGCTCTGTTTTTACCTCTTCAAAATCTAGGATTGATTGTTGTTGATGAAGAGCATGATGATAGCTATAAATCAAGTCAAAGACCAAGATATAATGCAAAAGATTTAGCACTTTTGTTTGCAAAAAGAAGTGATGCAAAAATAGTTTTAGGAAGCGCAACTCCAACCCTTAATAGTTATAAAAACCTTCCAAGATTTAGGCTAAAAGGTACTTTTTTTAAATCTAAAAAAGAGTTTATTTATGAAAATTCTGTGAGCTATATATCTGCTTTGATGTTACAAAAGATAAAAGAGCATTTGGATAAAAAAGAGCAAATCATAGTATTTGTGCCTACTCGTGCGAATTTTAAGTATGTCACATGTAAAGATTGTGGTGCAAATATAACTTGTCCTTTTTGTAGTGTTGGCATGAGTCTGCACTCAAATATAAATGCTCTAAAATGTCACTACTGTAATTTTACTCAAAGAGTTCCGCAAATTTGTCCTATTTGCAAAAGCGAAAACCTTTATACAAACAGGATAGGAACAGCTGAAGTTGTACGAAGTTTAAAAGAAGAGTTTAGCGATAAAAGTATAGGTAAATTTGATAGAGATGAGGTTAGGACAGTTAGAAAATTAAACGAGATACTGAAAGATTTTAATGATAAAAAGATAGATATATTAGTAGGCACTCAAATGCTCTCAAAAGGTCATGACTATCATAGCGTTGGCTTAAGTGTTATTATGGGTATAGATGCTATTTTAAATATGCCTGATTTTAGAGCCCAAGAGCGAGCTGTATCTCTTATATATCAAGTAGCAGGACGAGCAGGACGAAGTGGAGATGCAGAAGTTTATATTCAATCACAAAATTGTGAATTTTTTAAGAATTTTTTAAATGATTATGAAGAGTTCTTAAATTATGAGATGAGACATAGAAAAGAGATTTATCCGCCTTTTATAAAGTTACTTAAAATCCTAGTTTCACATAAAAAAGATGAAAAAGCTAGTCAAATTATAGAAGAGGTAAATCGTGTAGCCCAAAAATTCCCAAAGATAGAGATAATAGGATATGGCAGAGCAGGTATAGAGAAGATAGCCAATAAGTACAGATATAGTTTGCTTGCAAGAAGCAAAGATACTCAAGAGCTGTTGAAATTTGCCCACACTTGTAAAAAACTCCCTGTAGAGATAGATATAGACCCCTTATCTTTTTCTTAACCAAATTTATGTATAATCGTATATTTCTTGTATAGAGGCTTATCATGACTAAAAATCAAATTATTGATTATCTATCTGAATATAAAAAAAATTTTAAAGATATATTGAAAAAAACAAAGGGATAAGAGATTAAAAATAATTTACAAATCAAAGAGACAATATGATAAAAAGATGTAAAACCAAAAAGATTTTTGTTGGAGATGTTCCTATTGGTGGCGATGCTCCTATACCCGTGCAGTCTATGACTTTTTCAAAGACGAGGGATGTTAGCTCTACTGTGGAGCAGATAAAAAGGCTTCATTTTGCGGGGTGCGATATTGTTCGTGTTGCTGTTCCTGATTATGAAGATGCAAGAGCCTTAAAAGCTATAAAGCAGCAGATAAAACTACCTATTATCGCAGATATTCATTTTAATTACCGCTTAGCTTTGATAGCTAGTGAAGTAGTTGATTGCATTCGAATAAATCCTGGAAATATCGGTGATAAACAAAGAGTTAAAGAGGTAGTTAAAGCGTGTGAGCAAAGAGGGATACCTATTAGAATAGGGATAAATAGTGGCTCTTTAGAAGAGAGATTTGATAAAAAATATGGGGCTACTCCAAAGGGGATGATAGAGTCTGCCTTATATAATATAAAATACCTTGAAGATTTAGGTTTTACAAATATGAAGATATCACTCAAAGCTAGTGATGTCCAAAGAACTGTGGATGCTTATCGAATACTAAGACCTTTAATAGAGTATCCATTTCACATAGGAGTGACAGAGGCGGGAACACTTTTTCACTCTACCATCAAATCATCTATAGCACTTGGAACTCTTTTGCTAGAGGGAATCGGCGATACTTTACGGGTTTCAATAACTGGTGAATTAGAAGAAGAGATAAGAGTTGCGAGAGCGATTTTAAAAGATAGTGGAGTTGTTAAAAGTGGTGTCAATATCATTTCATGTCCAACATGTGGGAGAATTGAAGCAAATCTTGTTTTGGCAGTTGCACAGGTTGAAGAGAAGGTTGGGCATATAAAAGCACCCTTAAATATCTCTGTTATGGGTTGTGTAGTAAATGCCATAGGCGAAGCAAAACACGCAGATGTCGCTATAGCCTTTGGAAAAGGACAAGGTTTGGTGATAAGAAAGGGTGAAATTGTAGCAAAGTTAAAAGAGGAATTTTTAGTGCAAAGATTTTTAGAAGAGGTTGAGTTAGCAGCAAAGGAGCTAGGATAATGCAAAATTTACACAATATAAATATAGAAAGATCAATTCTGAGTTCCATTTTATTTGACCCATCTTCTTTTGAAGATATAGCTTCACTTTTAAAGTCAAAAGATTTTTATCTGCCAAGTCATAAGTATATCTTTGAGGCAATGCTTGAGTGTGAACGAGAAGATTTGCCGATAGATGAAGAGTTTATAAAGAAAAAGTTGAATCAAGAAAACCGTTTTGACGAAGATTCTATGCTTGAAATTCTTTCAACAAATCCTCTTCCTTCAACCAAAGCTTATATACAAGAGATAAGAGAAAAAGCGATAAAAAGAGAGTTGGTTGAGTTAACAAGTGAGATAAAAGAGGTGGCTATTGAAAAAGATTTACCATCTATTGAAGTTGTTGATTTGGTTCAACAAAAACTGTATCAGATAACGCAAGAGAGTGGCGCAAAAGAGTTTAGAGAAGCTCCTGAGATGACAAAAGCCACGCTTGAACATATACTTGAACTAAAAAATAGAGGGAACCAAGTAGTAGTAGGACTTGATACAGGGTTTTCCAAACTAAATGAGTTAACAACAGGTTTTGGAAAAGGAGATTTAGTGATAGTGGCAGCTAGACCAGCTATGGGAAAAACAGCACTATGCTTAAATCTTGCTCAAAATGCTCTTGATGATAACAAAGGCGTGGCAATATTTTCTCTCGAAATGCCAGCTGAACAGTTGATGCTTAGGATGTTTAGCTCTAAAACTTCTATACCTTTGCAAAAGATTAGGCGAGGTGATTTGAGTGATGATGAGTGGAGCAGGCTCTCAAGTGCAGCTGATGAGATGTCTGCTAAAAATTTTTTTGTAGATGACAATGGAAATGTTGATATTCATAAAATTCGCTCAAAATTAAGAAAATTAAAGACAAATCATCCTGAAATTTCACTTTGTATCATAGATTATTTACAACTCATGAACGGAAGTGGGAATAAAGACAGACACCTAGAAGTAAGCGATATGAGTAGAGGCTTGAAGCTTTTAGCAAGAGAATTAGAGATGCCAATAGTTGCACTTTCTCAACTAAATCGTGGGCTTGAGAGTAGAGGGGATAAAAGACCAATGCTTAGTGATTTGAGAGAATCAGGAGCAATTGAACAAGATGCAGATATCATTCTTTTTGTTTATCGTGATGATGTTTACAGAGTGCGTGAAGAGAAAGAGAAAGAGCAAAAAGCGAGACTTGATGGCAAAGAGTACAAGAGTAACTTTTTTGAAAAACCAGAAGAGAATGCTGAAATAATCATAGGAAAAAATAGAAATGGACCAATAGGTGTTGCAAATATGATTTTTCAAAAAAATTGCACTAGATTTGTGGATGCTAGTGGAGTTCCTATAGAAATTATTTATAAAAATATAGATAAAAAAGAGGCAAAAATCTCAATGCCGACAATTTAAGATATGGAGCCAATCCCACTTTTTGTAAATAAAAAAGAGATGATTTTAACAGCTATTGTGCTACTCTTTTTGTTTTGCATATCTTTGGGACGAGAGTTTTATCACTATAAAAATTTAATTTCAAAATCTTTGTATGTAACGAGTGCAAGAGTTTTAAACCATTATGAAAAGCATAAATCTAATGGTAAAGCTTACGATGTTTTTAAATTTAAAAGTGATGAAGGATATACATTTTATAGCGTCACTTGGAAAAAAAGTAATATTGCTATAGGCTCAAATGTTGAAGTTAAATTTAAAACTAACAAAATCTCCTTTTTTGGGTACTTAAAAAATTTCTTTGCCCCAACTGTTTTTATTAAAAATATACAAAATAAAAGTTTAAATAGTTTAAAAAAAATAAAAACATACATAAAAAATCAACATAAATCTGAAGATTTAAAAGAGTTATTTTCAGCTCTATTCTTTGCTAGTTTTATACAAAAAACCATAAGAGATAAAATACAAAAGCTTGGAATATCTCATCTTGTTGCTATTAGTGGCTTTCATTTGGGACTTATAAGTGCTATTTTATATTTTTTATTAAATCCGATTTATAGATTTTTTCAAGATAGATTTTTCCCTTATCGCAATATAAAGGCAGATTTGGCTGTTGTTGTCTTTTCTCTACTATTTTATTATATGTATCTTATAGATTTTTCTCCATCTTTTTTACGCTCTTTTGTATTATCGATTTTTGGTTTTTTTCTTTTTAGTAAGAATATTAAAATCATCTCTTTTGCCACACTTTTTTTAACTATTAGTTTTATATTAATTCTCTTCCCAAAACTCCTTTTCTCTATCTCTTTTTGGTTTTCAGTAAGTGGCGTTTTTTACATATTTTTATTTTTAAAGCACTTTTCAAAACTTGGTAAAATTTGGATTTTTGTATTATTGAATTTTTGGGTATTTTTTACGATGATGCCAATTGTGCACTATATATTTAAAGTTTTTACTCCCTTGCAGTTGTATTCTCCACTTCTAAGCATGAGTTTTATAGTTTTTTATCCTGTTGAATTATTTTTACATTTGATTGGTTTTGGAGGTTTACTTGATTTTTGGCTTGAAAAATTATTAAATCTTCAAACTACTTTTTATCTTATTTTAACACCACTTTGGTTTTTAGTTTTATATATTTTTATATCACTTGCTAGCATCTTCAACAAGTGGTTAGCTTTGTCTGTTTTCTTGCTCTCTTTTTCCATATACTTTATCTAAAACACAGTATAATTTTATACCATATAGATAGATAAGCCAGGAAAAATAGATCCATAAAAAGAAAAACATGGCGATACTAAATGAGCCATAAATACTTTGATATGTTTTGTTATAAGAGACATAAAAAACAAAGAGTAACTTAGAGACATACCAAGTTAGTGAAGCTATAAAAGAGGCTATAAGGGCTAGTTTTTTATCTATTTTTGTATTTGCAGAGATGATATATAAGATGAAAAATAGAAGCCAAATTGTAAAATATGGAAGAAAATCATATATATTTATAGAACTTGTATATTCGCTTTTTTCTAAGAATTTTTGTGCAATTTGGGAAAAATAAAATGATAAAGCAAGACCTAGTGGCATTAAAGTAAGCATAGTCCAATATGTTGTCAATGACTCCCAAAGTGTTCTAGTAGGCACTTTAAAGATTGCACTTACTATCTTCTCATAATCAAAAAAGAACATTATGGATACATACAGTACAAATATCAATCCAACAGCTCCCATGTTACCAGTATTTGTCATAAATTTACTTAGATATCCACTAATGACATCTTGTTGGGTTGGAATCATTGAGTTAAATATAAAGTCTTGAATCTTTGCGTAATACTCTTTGAAGCTTGGCATTTTAGTAAAAATACTAAAACTGATAAGAAGTATAGGTATGAGAGATAAAATTGTGTGAAAGCTAAGAGATGATGCATAATGAGCTATCTCTTTATCCTTCATCTCTTTGATGACAATTTTAAGTCGTCTAAAGTCCACTATAATCCCATTTTTCCTGGATTTAATATATTATTTGGATCAAATGCTTTTTTGATAGAGCGAAAAAGATTCATCTCAGCATCACTAAAAGCAAGTTTCATAAAAGGTGCTTTACTTAGTCCTATACCATGCTCACCACTAAGTGTGCCACCTAACTTAATGGTTGCCTTAAACACATCAACTATGGCAGCATGACCAATTTCAAGTTGCTTCTCATTATTTCCGTCAACCATCACATTTGTGTGCACATTTCCATCACCTGTATGTCCAAAACACGGGATTTTTATACAATATTTTTTAGATATCTTATCTATCTCTTCTAAAAGTGTAGGAAGTTTGCTCCTTGGTACTGTTATGTCCTCATTTAATTTTTTGTTGCCATATATTGTGATACTTTGACTTACATTTCTTCTTGCAAACCAAAGAGCATCTTCTTCTTTTTTGTCTTGTGCTATTTTAAACTCTTCGCAACCATTTTCATAAAAGCTTTTTTCTATAATATGTAATTGATTTTTTATCTCTTCTTCTAAGTTTCCATCAACCGTAGTGATAAGAATCGCACCTGCATCAGTAGGTAATCCTTTGCGAAATTTTTGCTCAACTGCATAGATGCTAAGATTGTCTAAAAACTCCATGGCTACTGGTGTAACGCCTGCTGACATAGTTTTAAATACAGCTTCCATCGCACTCTTTACACTTAAAAATACCCCCATCGCACTCTTTGAGAGTTTTGGTTTTGCGAGTAGTTTGAGTGTGATTTCTGTGATAACGCCAAGTGTGCCTTCACTTGCGATTAAGATACCCGCTATATTGTAACCAGCTACATCTTTTATGGTTTTTTTCCCTGCTCTTATAATTTCGCCACTAGGTAAAACTGCTCTTAATGCCATAACAAAATCTTTTGTTATTCCATATTTTGCTGCTCTCATACCGCCTGCATTTTCACTTACATTTCCACCAAGTGTTGAGTAGTCTTGACTAGCTGGGTCTGGTGGATAAAAGAGTCCTTTGGCTTCGACTGCCTTTTGTAAATCCATATTGACTACACCAGGTTGCACTACTGCTACGAGGTTTTGGATATCAATCTCTAAGATTTTATTCATATGTTTTTCGAGAGCTAGAATTATTCCGCCATTTACAGGTAAAGCACCACCTGTAAAGCCACTTCCAGCTCCTCTTGGAGTTATTACGATTTTGTGTTCATCACAGTATTTTAAAATTTTGCTTACATTATCTTCATTTTTTGGAAAAATTACAACATCAGGCTCAAAGTGGTTTTTTGTAGCATCATAAGAGTAAGCTAAAAGATGAGCTTTGTCGTCATATACATTTTCATTTCCCACTATGGTTTTGAAAAAATCTATATGCTCTTGTTTCATCTATTTATTAGTCTTTTATAGTAGTTTGAATATGAATTCATTTTACTAGAGCTAAAGTTAAACCAAGAGGTGTCTATGCCTTTAACTCTTGTGTAAAAAGGGAGTTGTGCGGTTCTAATTCTTCCGCCTTTTACCTCTTTTATAATTTGAAAGTTATTGCAGTCAACAAAAACAGCTTCATTGTTTAGTGCAAAAAATATCAAAGAAGTTACATTTTGTTGGCACATCTTTTGAAAAGTTTTTCTGTTCGGGTTTGGTTTATACTCTTGTGCTAAGTAGGCACCCATAATATCAGGATGTACCCAAGTGATATCTTTAAAGTGCTTAGTTATTTCATTATATATCCTATAATTTGGTGCCACTATCAAAGCTCTGTTGTATAAGTAGTTTAAAATAACACTATCGCCAACCCTAGGAGTGATACCTGGAAGCGGAAGCGCTGTTTGTTTAAGAGCCCTATAGGTGCTAAATCTCAAAGTTGCTTTACCGTTTGATTTGTTTATCACATCAACTCTAGCTATGATGCTAGATGTGTCATCGTTAAATTTGTGCACCACAATTCCGCTAGAGCCTTTAACTATATCTTTAGAGTCGTTTATGATAGCTTGATCGCCTGTTATACTTAAAATTTGGCTTTTATACTCTTTAAATAATCCATTTGCACTTAATGTTAAAATCATAATAGAAAAGATTAGTATTGCTTTTCTCAATGGAACCCCTTTTGCTTTATTTTTTATAAGAGGATTATACAATAACTGTTTTAAAGCAAACCTTACTTATGGTTAGATATAATTATACTTTTTAAATTAGGATATATATGAAGAGAATTTTTATTTTTATTTTTATTGCATTGACATATCTACAAGCTTCCCATATGGAGGAGTTAAAGTGGAAAAGTGGTGAGACTTTTTTAACATTTTTGAAATATAATTCTTTGCCACTTAGAATCTATTATGATTTAGATGGTACAGATAAGGAGTTGGCAGCCGAGATAATTACTGGTACAAAATTTCAAATTTTAAGAGGAGATGATGGAAAAATACAGCAAGTATTGATACCCATTGGAGATGAGCTACAACTTCATATAAAGATAGTTGATGGTAAATATATCCTTACAACAACCCCTATAATTTACGAAGAGAAAAAAGAGATACTCAGTATCCGTATCACAAATTCACCATATCAAGATATCATAAAAGCTACTAAAAACTATCTTTTAGCAAGTCAATTTGTTCAATCTTTTAAAAAGAGTGTAAACTTTAAAAGACTCAGAAAAGGGGACAGGCTAGTTATTTTTTATACTAAAAAAACAAGACTTGGTAAACAGTTTGGTTCTCCTAAGATAGAGGCATCTATGATTGAAATTAGAGGTAAAAAACATTATGTATTTTTGTTTAACAAAGGTAGATATTATGATGAAACAGGAAGAGAAGTAGAGGGTTTTTTCTTGAGTTTACCTGTTAGATACACAAGAATTTCAGATAGATTTACCTATAAGAGATGGCATCCGATACTCCATAGATACAGGGCACATTTGGGTATAGACTATGCTGCTCCTAGGGGAACTCCTGTAAAAGCAGCAAGAGCAGGAAAGATTATTTTTAGAGGAAGAAAAGGCGGATACGGTAATACAATTATGATAAGGCATGAAGAGGGGTATAGAACTCTTTATGCGCATCTTAGTAAATTCAATAGATATGCAAGACTAGGAAGATATGTAAAAAAGGGTCAGGTTGTAGGATATGTTGGCTCAACGGGACTTAGTACGGGTCCTCATCTTCATTTTGGATTATATAGAGGATATAGAGCTATAAACCCTGCTAGTGCTGTAAAGTTAACAAAAAGCATACTAAGTGGCAAAAAAAGAAAAGCTTTTATGAGATATACTGCAAAATACAAACAAGATATAAAAATTGCACTACAAAAGAAGATAGAACCTAAAATTTTGAAGAATTTTGATTATATAGTTAGTTTGCAAACTAAAAATAGTCATACGGAATAAAATGCTAGTTAGTATAGAGACTCAAGATTGTATAGAATTTTTAGATGATTTTATAGAGCATAAAAATGATATCGAGACATCTGTACCAGAGATTGCCAAGAAATTAAAAATAATTAAGCATGAAGATGAAGAACTATTTTTTGAATATCTCAAAAAATTGCCAAAAGATATATTAGGTGATGTTGTTTTAGAACTTCCTGATTATTACTTAAAAGATATCGTTGAAAGTGTTCCAAAAGAGCAGTTAAAAGAGGCAATAGAAGAGCTAGAGAGTGATGATGCGACTGATTTAATACAAGATATCGAAGAGGCCGATAGAGATAAGGCACAAGAGATACTATCCACGCTAGAGAAGGAAGACCAAGAAGAGATAAAGAGACTAAAAAGATATGATGAAGACCAAGCTGGTGCTTATATGCAAACAGAGGTGTTTACAGCTTTTTACAATGAGAAGATTCAAGACTCTATAAATAGACTAAAACAAGATAAAATTGAAGGTGATTTGGAAAATATACACCAACTTTTTATAGTTGATTCTTTAGGTCGTTTGATGTTTTCTGTTGGTTTGGAAGATTTAATTTTGTTAGATTTTAGCAAAACTTATAAAGAAGAAATCCAAAAAAGAGTTGATGAGTTTCAACCAAAATATGTAGAAGATGATGATGATATAGATGAAGTTGTTCATATATTTGAGGATTATGACCTTTCTACTTTAGCGGTAGTTGACGGTAACCATAAGCTTATAGGAAGAATTACAGCAGACGATGTTCACGACATCATCCAAGAGAGTGCCACAGAACAGATTTATGGTTTGGCTGGAGTTGATGATGAAGCCGAGCATGAAGAAGATATTAAAGAGGCCGCAAAATCAAGGGCTTCTTGGCTTTTTGTCAATCTTTTAACTGCTATTTTAGCATCTATTGTTATCGGACTTTTCGACCATACTATTCAGTCTTATGTGGCTCTAGCAGTTCTTATGCCAATAGTTGCATCTATGGGAGGAAATGCAGGAACTCAAACTTTGACTATTATGGTGCGTCAATTAGCACTTGGTGAAGTGGATTTTAAAAATGCTAAAAACGCTATCAAGAAAGAGTTGATAATCTCAGTTGCAAACGGTATAATTTTTGGTGCAATAATGGGAATAATTGCGTATTTTTGGTTTGATAATATTAAGCTTAGCTTGGTAATTTCATCTTCTATGCTTATAAATTTGCTAAGTGCTGGTATCACGGGAGCAACGATACCTTTGCTACTGAAAAAACTAGGAATTGACCCAGCTATTGGAAGTACAGTTTTGCTTACTACTTTTACTGATATTATAGGTTTTTTTAGTTTCTTGGGGCTGGCTACTTTGGTTTTATTGTGACTGTTTTTCTCTGTTTAGTATAATCTTATGCTTATACATGTCAGATTTTATGACTATATCTGAAAACTCTATTGGTTCACCATTTTTATCATATGAGAGTCTATGCAGAGATAAAAGCGGTGCACCCTCTTTTATCTCTAGTTTTTTTGCTTCTTGCTTTGTGGCAGCTCGTGCCTCTACTGTTTCTTCGGCTTTGTAAAATTCTAATTTATACTCTTGTTTTAAAAAGGTATATAAGGATTCTATTTTGAAATCTTCTTGGAGATTTGGAGTTTTTCTTATATCTAGATAATTTTGCATTAAAGCAAAAGGAACACCATCAAGCACTCTAAATCTTTTGATGCAAAGAAGTATATCGCATTTTAACAACTCTTTTACATAATGTTCAGTTGTAATTGTTTCATATTCAATAATTTTAGTTTGGAGTGAATGGTTTTGCTTGGATAATCTTTGTGTAAGTGAGCCGATTATATTGGCATCATAAAGAATTTTTTTCTTTCTTACAAAGGTGCCAATACCTTGTTTTTTAAGAACTGCACCCTCTCTTTCAAGCTCTTCCATTGCCTTTCTAACAGTGATTCTGCTGACTTTATACATTTGCAGTAATTTGCTTTCAGGTGGCAATAAATCGCCAGGCTTATAATCAGTTTGTATGATTTTTAACAGTTTGTATTTTAATTGCACATATAGTGGGATACCATTATTTTCAAACAAAAGCAGACTCCTTTTGTAAAATAATACATCATATGAATTTAAATAGTGCTTATAAGGTTGCTTTTTTGCATAAAATAAACTTAATTATAATGATATTATTATAATTAAGTTTACATTAATGATGATATTATTATAATGTTATAATAATAATTTAGGATAAAATGTATGAAAACAAATCAAAAAGTACTTTTTATTGATGCTAGCACATCATTTTATAGAGTAAATAGATATGAATTAGGAGAATTTTTTGGTCCTGTTGATTTAGGGCTTCATCTCTCTGGAAAATATAAGAGTTTAAATATCGGCACAGGAGTTTTAGCAGGCTCAATTTTTCCTGGTTCAAATCGTTTGGTATTTACGGGGTTTTCCCCAGCTTGGGGAGGCTTTTATATCTCTTCTATGGGCGGAGCAGGGCTTGTTTTTAATAATCTAGGTATAAATATGCTCTGTATTACCGCAAAGGCGTCATCTCCTTCTATACTTTATTTAAATAGAAAAGATGGTGGAGAGATGCAAGTACAACTTCACACAATAGATATCAAAAAAATATGGAGTGAGAACAGAGGTGGTGTTTATTCTTTGATGGAATACGCACTAGAAAATTTTGGCGATAGATACAGCACAAGTCCTCGTATATTGGCTACAGGACCAGCTTCCATGCAGACTGATTTTGGCTCGATTTGTTCAGCCCCTATAAAAAAATCAAAAGTGACATTTGTAGATACTTGGGCTGGAAGAGGTGGTTTTGGAAGTAAAATGCTCAGAGAGCACGGAATTGCTGCAATTATATATGGAGGGACATTTATTGATGATGATTTTAGAGATAGAAAAGTGGCTGATAAGTGGTTTTACAATAAATATCAAATGAAACTTTCAACCAAAGATTTAGAAGCCACCACTAAATATCGTTTTGACTCAAATTTTGAGACAGGTGGAACATTTGGCGTTAATTATGCCAATATGGGTGGAAGTATGCTCTCATTTAATTATAAAAGTATATATATGAATGAGCAAGAAAGGGTTGATATTCACGAAAAATTTGTTCTCAAGCATTATTTAAAACAGTTTAATGAAGAGACAATCTCCACTAAAAGTGAGAAAAATTGTGGTGAGCCTTGTGTGGCAGTTTGTAAAAAAATGAAAGGTAAATATAAAAAAGATTATGAACCTTATCAAACTATGGGCCCACTATGTGGTATATTTGACCAAAGAGCAGCTGAAAAATTAAATCATCATGCTGATATGTATGGCTTTGATGCTATCTCGGTTGGTGGTGCACTCTCTTGGCTGATGGAGTGTTTGAGTGATGGCTCTTTAACACCAAATGAGCTTGGCATTAGCGGTATGCCAGAATTTTCTCCAAAAGATTTTGATGTGGTTAGCTCATCTATGCATAATGCCAATATTGGAGTAGAATTGTTAGATTCAATCATAGAAAAAAGAGGGATTCTTGATTTTAGTGATGGTGCTCGCAAATTTGCTCAAGATATTTCTCGACAAAAAGGCAAGAAAATTTTAGATTCATTTGTTTATACTGCATATGCAAGAAAAGGCTGGATGGTACCAAATCAATACTGGACAGCAGGAGTACTCTCTCCTATGCCGATTATGGGTAAGTACTATATGTATTATGGTTCAGATTTTATCCATCCAAGAGAGCTTGGTAGAAAAGGGGCAGCAAGACTGAGTGGAGAATTAATACTTGACAATATAGGAATATGTCGTTTTCACAGAAATTGGGCAGAGGAGATGATGCCTGAAGTTATGGGTTCACTTTATGGGTTGAAAGAGCAATATTTAGCTAGAGTTAATGATACGGCAAATTGGATAGGAGGTCGTAATTCTTCTATCTTTTGGGAATCGAAGAGAAGTATTGATATGATATACACTTTTTTAAATAGAAAGCATATGATTGATGGAAACAATGATGCAGAACTTATAAAATGGTTAAATTTTTTCAAAAAAGACAAGCATGAAGCTGCTATGAGTTTTTGGTACGAGATGCACAAAGGAATACAAGAGACACTAAGAGAGTTTTAAAAAAAAGTTTAGTCAATGAATCTTTTGTTAATATCAGCATAATCTTCGATTCTTCTGTCTCTTAAAAAAGGCCATATTTTTCTAATTTCTTCACTTTTTTCTAGGTTAATTTCAAATATTTTTATCTCTTCTTTATCAATGCTTGCTTGAGCGATAAATTCTCCTTGGGCACCTACAACAAAGGAGTTCCCCCAAAAATTTATACCATCAATCTGTTTTTTATTATCTAGCTCTTTTCCGACCCTGTTTACCGCAACAAGTGGCAATCCATTTGCTATAGCATGACCTCTTTGTACAGTTATCCAAGCCTCTAATTGCCTCTTTTTTTCTTCTTTGCTGTCTGAATCAAACCATCCTATTGCTGTTGGATATATCAAGATTTCTGCTCCTTTTAAGGTCATAAGTCTTGCGGCTTCAGGAAACCATTGATCCCAACAAATAAGAACACCAAGTTTACCAACACTTGTTTGAATCGGCTCAAACCCCAAATCTCCTGGTGTAAAATAAAATTTTTCATAAAATCCTGGGTCATCAGGTATATGCATCTTTCTATACTTTCCAGCTATAGTTCCATCTTTTTCAAACACAACTGCACTATTGTGATAAAGTCCTGCAGCTCTTTTTTCAAATAAAGATGTAACTAAAACTATCCCATTTTTTTTTGCAATTTTTGCCCAAAACTTTACATCTTTTTCAAAGTTATTCGCTTTTGCAAAGTTGGTTTCATCTTCGTTTATGCAAAAGTATCTATCTTGATGAAGCTCTTGTAAGAGAATAAGTTTTACCTCTTGACTTGATGCTTTTTCTATAAATTTGACAGTTTTTTGTATAGTTTTCTCTTTTGAAGATTCATAAAATTGTTGTATGAGTGCTGTTTTGATTGACATTTTAAACTCTTTGTTTTATAGCTTTCCATTTACTTTTTAATCCACATTTTGGACACTCTGGTATGGTTTCACCTTTGTTTACATGCGATTTGCATTTACAAGTATTGCATTTCAAGTCTGTTGTTGCCATCGCTTTATCACCGATTTTTAACCTTATGCTTATGCTGATTGCTGTATATGTTGAGACAAAAAATGGTACAAAAAATGTAAGAATCAGTTTGTAATAATTAATTTTATCAAACATCATATGAAATATATAGTCACCTTGATTGATGATATTTAAGATAATTCCTACAACCAAAGCAATGTTTACAGCCTGTTTTATCTTGTGTAAATCACAAAAGACATTTATAATTACCTCTTTTGTATATCTATTTATCACTAAACACATCCTTTACTTCTGGATTTGGGGTACCTATAAAATAACCTTGTGCAAAATCTACCCCACTTTGTTTTACTAGCTCAAATATCTCTTTGTCTGCTACAAATTCGGCGATAGTCTTGACTCCTATCGTTTTTGCATATGCACAAATTGTAGTCATAATAGATAAATCTTTTGGATTATTTGCTATGTTTTTAACTAAGCTTCCATCTATTTTCAAGTAGTCAGCATTTAATTTTTGGAGTTTTTGAAAATTGGAATATCCTGTTCCAAAGTCATCAATAGCGATTTTAAAACCCTCTTTTTTAAAATTCTTTATGACATCTATAAATTCGTACATATTTTCATCTTCTAAAATCTCTATTACAACTCTGTTTGTAGGAAAATCATACTCTTTTAGGGTTTTTAAAAAATAACTTAGCAGTTCTCTCTCTCTTAGGTCTTGATATGAAATATTTATAGAAAACTCAAAATCACTATCTTTAAACTTTTGAAGTGATTGCTTTAGCATCTCTTTTGTTATATCTGGAAGCAAGTTTATGCCCCTAGCAATATCTAAAAATTTATAAGGTGAGATAATATCATCACCATCTTTGATCCTTACTAGAGATTCAAATTTTTCTATTTTTTGGGTTTGGATGTTGTATATAGGTTGGAAATAGGAGACTATATATGCATTGCTTTTGTTTGCAAATATATCTTTTAATCTCTTTGCCCATTGAAAATTTTCCTTATATTCATCAAGTATATAAGAAATTTTACCAAAACCAAGGAAGTTGAGATTTTGTTGTTTTGCAACTAAGAGTGTAATTTCGGCGTTGTTCAAAAGCTCTGTCGATATACTTTTGCCGCCATCACAATCACATTTAGCAGCAACACAAAGGCGTATATCAAAATCTACATCTATTTTTTCTATAGATATATGAGAATTTTTGAAAAACTCAAGTAAGCTATTTTTTATAGTTTTGATTTGTGTATTTTGTATTTTTTTGTTTTTGAAACTAAACAGTAGTGAAAAACTATTTGCTCCAAGTCTATATAAATCTGCTTTATAGCCTTGTTGTTGTTTAAATATTTCTAATTTTTTTCCAAATTCTACTAAAAAATCGTCTGCTTTTATATACCCAAAAAAGTTATTTATCTGTTTAAAATCTTTGATATCTAGTATAAAAAGAGCTATGTCTTCATCTCTGTTTTTTTCGATATCTTCAAGCAGTTTTTTTCTGTTTCCAAGGTTTGTTAATGAATCACTCAAGCTTAAAGTTCTTAGTTTGCTAGCATGATTTTCAAGCTCTGTTATATTAAATCCATAAGTAAAAATAGCATTTTTTTCTTTTGAACCCTTTGTTTTTAGTATATAGGTGTTTTTATTTTGTTTAAATCTTATAGAGTCTTGTAGTGCTTCACTTGTGACAACTTGAGGACTTTTATTGGTTAGTGATGAAAAATTTTTTATATTTGGAAGAATTACTTTTGAAGATTCATTTTGATAAACTATTTTACCATTGTTGTCAAATATAAAGATGGGTTCTGGATTATTACTAGGAAGTAAAGAGAGAAATTCTAATTTTTTTGCGTGTTTTTTATTGATGCCAAGAATTAAATATAGTGGACAAAAACTGCTTATAGCTGTAAAAAGTAAAATTGTAGCCATAATTGAGTATAGATTTAAATTTGCACCTGAGAGATAAAAGAGAAAAATAGATATAAGAACTCTTATGTACCTATCCCATTGAAGTAAATTTTTCATACAATCTCCTATTAGACTACAGTAGTTTGTGAAAGAAGTTCATTGTAACAGATTATTATAGCACAGTAGAGTTTATTGTATGTTTAGATAATATTGAGAATGATTATCAATTTAAGAATGAATTAATTTTATTCTGGTAAAATTCCAAATATAAAAGGATAAAGAGGGTAACTATATATGATAAAAGTTAGTGATTTAAATATAAATGATGAAGCTATTGTGCAAAAGATTGTAGCACTTGAACCCGTCAAAGGAAGACTTCAAGCCATGGGTATCGTTAAGAATGCTAAAATTAAAGTGATGGAGCATACTTTAAAGAAACAGACATGGGATATACTTAGCGGAAATACAAAGATAGCCCTAAGAGGGGAGGAGGCTAGTGGAATTTTGGTAAAAAAGGTCAAAATTGATGTATAAAAGTATAAAAGTAGCGATAGTTGGACAGCCAAATGTAGGGAAATCTTCACTTATAAATGCTATAAGTAGCGCAAAACTTCATGTTGGAAATTTTAGTGGAGTTACAGTAGAAAAAAAAGAGGTATCATTAAAAACAGACCTTTTTGACCTAAATATGATTGATTTACCAGGAATTTACTCTTTAAATGCCTACACACCAGAAGAACAAATATCAAAAAACTTTTTGATAAATGAAGAGTATGATGTCATAGTAAATGTTGTAGATGCAAACAGACTTTCAAGAAATCTTATATTTTCTTTGCAATTGATGGATATGCGAAAAAAGATGGTTCTAGTTGTAAATATGATAGATGAGATAGAGAAAAAAGATGGAATTTTAAACAAAGATGTTCTTGAAACCTTGCTTGGAATTCCTGTTATTTTGACTTCAGCAAAGCAGAATAAAGGGATTAGCGATATCATAAATCAAATAGTAAAACTTAAAAAACAAGATGAGAAAATACATAAAATATATTATAATGAAAAAATAGAACAAAGAATAGAGAAACTTGCACACATCTTGCAAAAATCACCACATTTTAAAGAAGATGATTATGCTAGATTTATTGCTATTCGTCTCTTAGATAGAGATGAGCAAGTCTATAAAATTATCCATGATTTGCCGATTTTTATTGAAGTGCATTCACAACTAGAAAAGATGTACAAAAATCTTGAATTGGAATTTGATGAAGATAGCACAACGGATATATTTTCAAATGAGAGAGCAGCGCTAGCAAATAACCTTCAAATGGAAGCATTGAATTTAAAAGATGATAAAGAGGGTATTAGCGAAAAGATTGATAATATTTTAATTCACCCAATTTTAGGACTTCCTATATTTTTATTTTTTATGTGGGCACTGTTTCAGCTTACATTTGAGCTTGGAAATATACCTATGAACTACATAGATATGGGCTTTAGCCAGACAGCAACTTTTTTGGCTAATTTTTTGCCAAAGGGGATATTTAATTCCGTGCTTACGGAGGGAATTTTACCCGCAGTTGGCGCTGTTGTTATGTTTTTACCAAATATTCTGATACTATTTTTTGGTTTGAATTTATTAGAGCAAACAGGATATATGAGCAGAGCCGCCTATCTTATGGATGGTTTTATGAAAAAATTTGGTCTTCAAGGCAAAGCATTTGTGCCACTAGTTAGTGGTTTTGGTTGCACGGTTCCAGCTTATATGGCAGCTAGAACTCTAAAAAATCCGAAAGATAGAATCATAACAATGTTAGTTTTGGGTTTTATGAGCTGTGGTGCCAAACTCCCTGTTTATGTACTTATTATCGCAGCATTTTTTTCAAACCACAATCCTGGAAATGTACTTTTTGCTATCTATATAGGCGGAGCAATTTTAGGTTTAGTGGTTGCAAAGATTTTAAGAAGCGTACTGTTTAAAGGTGAGCCTGAACCTTTTGTAATGGAGATTCCGCCATATAGATTTCCATCTTTTAAAGCTCTTGGTATGGATTTGTGGATAAAAACAAAAATGTTCTTAAAAAAGGCAGGTACATTTATAGCTGTAGCGTCCATGATTATCTGGTTTTTAAGTTCTTACCCAAAAAATATGGCTTTAAGCCAAAACTATAACAACCAAATAATTCAAACCAAAAACTTAAAAGAAAAACAAGATTTAAAAAACAATTTAAATGCAAAACTGTTAGAACATAGTTATTTAGGAAGTGTAGGTAAGTTTATAGAGCCAGTTTTTGCTCCACTAGGGTTTGATTGGAGAATGAGTATATCTGTGATTGCTGGACTTGCTGCAAAAGAGGTAGTAGTTTCTACTATGGGAACTCTATATGCTGTTGGTAATACGAGCACAACTGCAAAAGGTTTAGTGCAAAAGATGAAAGAGAATGTGAGTTTTAAAGCCGCCTTTGCGCTTTTGCTTATCATTATGATTTATTCACCATGCTTGGCTGCTATGAGTACATTTTATGCTGAAATTCCACAATGGGTATGGAGAGCATTTTATACAATTTATCCAAATGTAGTAGCTTGGATTTTCGCCTATGTGTCCTTTAAAATATTAACTTTGATGGGCTATTAAGTGTTTTTATCATACAATAAAAACAAGTTTTTCTAGGCAAAGCCAAAGCAACAGTCGCAAGGAATTTTTGCGAAATTATTTCCAAACAAGATGACAGTTAAACAAGTTTCTCTCGCCAAAGGCGTAGCTTCAGTCGCG